>CANKVM010000001.1 GCA_947487175.1 Flavobacteriales bacterium
GGCGTGTACAGTATATGGTGTCAAATCACCGTAGACTTTGGTGTTTACAACATTGAGGTGAGTAAAATGGAAAAATTAGGGGTTCTGATTGATCCGAGGGTTTAGTTAGATTAGACGGATTAGACGGGTTAGACAGATTAGACAGATTGGGATGATAAGGTTTATGAGGGTTTATAAGCGTTTATAAAGGTTTAGTTTTTGTGTCAACTTATTCCCGGATAAGAAAAGAATGAGTTAAAGTCTAAACTTTTATAAACGCCCTAAACGAACGTAGTTCGTCTAAACGCACGAAGTGCTATTAATGATTGTGCCCACCAGGACCATGAACATGGCCGTGATCTAATTCGTCGGCAGTTGCTTCACGAACAGACTCCACTTTTCCGGTGAAATGCAAAGATTCGCCAGCCAAAGGATGGTTGAAATCTAATTTTACCATTTCATCACCAATTTCAACCAATTTGCCATCCATTGGATTGCCATCTTGATCTTGCATTGGTAAAATTGCTCCCAACTGAAGAATATCTGCAGGAACGTCTGGTCCCTCAAAAATAGATTTATCCATTTCAACAACCCAACGAGGATCCAATTCTCCGTATCCTTGCTCAGGAGTTAAGGTAAACGAAAATCCTTCGCCAATACCTAATCCTTCTATTCTTGCGTCAAATTCTGGTAAAGTTTGACCAATGCCATGTATAAATACCAATGGTTCAGTAGATGTTGCTTCATCGGCAATTTGTCCATTTGTCAACGCCAGAGAATAGCTTAAACTAACCACTCTGTTTGGGGCGATTTTTTGAGATTCCATGTTTCAAAAAACATATTATTCTGTCAATAAATTTTCAATTGTTCAATAAAAACATACAATTGTGAATAACTCAAAGTAAAATCAATATTTCTCATTCACTCCTAGCAAATTATTTTTTGTAGTTTCGTTGACATATGGAATTGGCAAATGCAAAACTGCGCATTGAACAACTTACAAACACCTTAAAAGACCATAATTACCGTTATTATGTGCTAGCTGAACCTATAATTTCTGATTTTGAATTTGATCAAATTATCAAAGAATTAGAGCACCTAGAATTGCAATTTCCGCAATTTGCAGACCCAAATAGTCCTACAAAAAAAGTTGGTGGTAGTGTTTCTGAGGGATTTATTACCGTGAAACACCAACGACCAATGCTTTCGCTTGCAAACAGTTATAACGAGGAAGAACTCCGCGAATTTGACGACCGCATTTGCAAAGCAACTGGACTATCTGCAATTGAATACGTGTGCGAACTAAAAATTGACGGATTGGCAATTTCTGTTTTCTACGAAAACGGCAAGCTTGTTCAAGCCATAACACGTGGCGATGGCATTCAAGGCGACGATGTTACCGAAAATGTCAAAACCATTCGAAGCTTAACCCATACCCTTTCTGGCAATTACCCCGAAAAATTTGAAATGCGTGGCGAAATTTTCATGCATAGAAAAGGCTTCGACAGATTGAATGAGCAAAGAAAAGCCGCCGGCGAAGCAGAATACGCAAACCCTAGAAACGTAGCTTCTGGGTCCCTCAAAACAAAAGACACCGCTGAAGTGGCAAAACGCCCTTTGGATATTTATTTGTACTACCTTTTGGAAGATGAAGGCAGATTTCAAAACCACGCAGAATCTCTAGATGCAGCTAAAAGCTGGGGATTGAAAATTGCAGAAACATCGAAAGTGTGCAACGGCATTGACCAAGTGCTCGCTTTTTTACACGAATGGGATGAAAAACGACATGATTTGTCGTTTGATACCGATGGTGTTGTAATCAAAGTCAACAACAAAAACTTACAAGAAGAACTCGGCTTTACCGCAAAAACACCGCGATGGGCCATAGCATATAAATTTCAAACCGAAACTGCCACCACCAAACTGCTAGGCATTACCTATCAAGTTGGCAGAACAGGGGCAATTACACCTGTTGCCGAATTACAACCCGTAGCACTTTTAGGAACTACGGTAAAACGAGCCAGTTTGCACAATGCCAATGAAATGCAAAGATTGGATGTGCGTATTGGCGACATGGTTTTCGTAGAAAAAGGTGGGGAAATTATTCCTAAAATTGTGGGCATCGACTTTTCACAAAGAGCCCTTGATTTGCAACCTGAAACCTACATAACCCATTGCCCTGAATGCCAAACCGAATTGGTAAGGGCTGAAGGAGAGGCACAGCACTACTGTCCCAACGATCAACTTTGTCCGCCACAAGTTGTTGGCAAAATTGAACATTTTGTTGGAAGAAAAGCCATGGACATTCAAAGTATTGGATCTGAAATGGCAGAAACTTTGTACCGAAACAATTTGGTAAAAACAGCTGCCGATTTGTATGACCTAACTTTTGAGCAATTGATTCAACTCGACCGAATGGGCGAAAAAAGCGCCAATAACATTATCGATGGAATTCAAGCAAGCAAGCAACAACCCTTTGAAAGGGTATTGTTTGCCATGGGAATTCGATATATCGGCGAAACGGTAGCCAAAAAATTGGTAGCGGCATTTTTAACCATTGAGGCGTTAATGGCGGCAAGTGTTGAAGACATGTTGGCCGTTGACGAAATTGGCGACCGCATTGCACAAACCTTATTCCAAACATTACAAAATCCGCGAATTGTGCAAGAAATTGAGCGATTCAAATCTGCAGGATTGCGTTTTGAAACCCAAAAGATTGAAAAAGCCAGTGAAAAATTGGCGGGTAAAATATTTGTAATTTCTGGTATTTTTGAAAATTACAGCCGAGATGAATTGAAAGATTTGGTGGAAAATAATGGAGGAAAAATGGCCTCGGGCATCACCTCTAAAACCAATTTCTTGATAGCGGGCAACGGCGTAGGTCCCTCAAAATTAGAAAAAGCACAACAATTAGGCGTAACTTTTCTGTCGGAAGATGCGTTAATTAACATGATTCAAGAATGAGCGAAAATTTTAAACCAAGTAAACTTGTGATGGCCTACCTCAGCATGAAGGCAAAAGGCATCAAACGTGTAAAAGGAAATATAAATTTCCGCTTTGCGAAGAACTTCCTGTTGGTATATCACTTAAATGAAAATGATAGCAATCAATTGTTTGAAATTCAAAACCTTACTGAATACCTAGAGCAAAATGGCAAAACCGTCACTAGCGTGGTGATTTATCCCGGTAAAGACACCAAAAATATTCCTGTTCCGGCAGATAGAAACCGATGGAATTTCTGCTTGTCCGATTTTAACCGTTTTGGTTACCCAAAAGCAGACGGTTTACTAAGGGTGTTGAAACAACAAACAGATTTCTTCATTAATTTAGACATAGATTTTTCATACAAAAGCATTGCCATGGCCAATTTATCGAGTGCTTATGCCAAGGTTTCTAATTTTCAAGACAATTATCCTACTTTTTTTGACATCTTGCTAAAACAACCAGAAACACCCAATTTGAATCAGTACCTTTGCGATTTAAAAGATTGCTTTAAACATATCCAATGAAAGAACTTATAGGCACCGGAGTTGCATTAATTACTCCATTCAAAGACGATTACAGCATTGATTTTGATGCACTTACAAGCATTGTTGATCAACAAATTACAGGAGGCACCAACTATTTGGTGGTTCTTGGAACTACCGGAGAAAGTGCAGTATTGTCTTCAGATGAAAAAACTGCGGTAATTGATTGTATCAAAGCTGCAAATAACGGCCGATTGCCATTGGTTTTGGGTATTGGTGGAAACAACACTGCAGAGGTTTGTCACCTTATGAAAACCACCGACGTTGCTGGATTTTGTGCCATTTTATCAGTGAGTCCTTATTACAACAAACCAAATCAAGAAGGCATTTACCAACATTACAAATCGCTATGCGAAGTAACTCCTTTGCCAATTATAATTTACAACGTTCCTGGTAGAACAGGAATGAATATGACTGCCGAAACCCAATTGCGTTTGGCTGAGTTGCCACAAATTGTTGCAACCAAAGAAGCTTCTGGAAACATTGAACAAGTGATGCAAATAATTGCTAAAAAACCAGCTGATTTCTTGGTAATTAGCGGAGATGATTCGCTAACATTGCCAATGATGGCATGCGGCGCTTCGGGTGTTATATCTGTGATCAACCACGCATTCCCAGTTCAGTTTTCTGGAATGGTTAGAGCTTGTCTTGAGGGACAATGGGCTGAAGCAAAATCATTGCACTACCAAACCATGGAATCAGCCATTGCTATCTTTGCCGATGGAAGTCCTTCAGGTATCAAAACCATGCTTAACGAAAAAGGTTTATGTGGAACAGCTGTTCGTCAGCCGTTGTGGCCAGTGAATGCAAATGTTGAAGCAAATCTTCGTAGATTGGCAAATTCTTTATAATTATGAATCCTATTCTCAATTCCTCAAACGACAATTTAAGCAAGGCCGAAAAAGACCTTGAAAAGGTATTGAGACCAGCGAATTTCGACGATTTTACGGGGCAAGAAAAGATATTAGACAACCTAAAGGTCTTTGTTGAAGCAGCACGTTTAAGAGAAGAAGCCCTCGACCATATTTTACTTCATGGCCCTCCGGGTTTGGGTAAAACAACTTTGAGTCACATTGTTGCCAATGCCATGGGGAGTTCCATGAAAATTACCAGTGGTCCTGTTTTAGAAAAACCGGGAGATTTGGCAGGTTTACTCACCAATTTGCAAAAAGGCGACGTCCTTTTTATTGATGAAATCCACCGTTTGAGTCCTGTAATTGAAGAATACCTTTACTCTGCAATGGAGGATTATCGCATTGACATCATGATTGATACTGGCCCCAATGCCAGAAGTGTTCAAATTTCTTTACAACCGTTTACTTTGGTTGGAGCAACCACAAGAAGTGGTTTGTTAACGGCTCCTTTGAGGGCACGTTTTGGTATCAATTGCCGCTTAGAATACTACACCGCCGAAGTTTTAACAACCATTGTTCGAAGAAGTTCGAGTATATTAAATACCCCAATCGAAGACAGTGCATCGTTTGAAATAGCAAGAAGAAGTCGTGGAACACCGCGTATTGCCAATGCTTTGTTGCGCAGAACCCGAGATTTTGCTCAAATCAAAGGAAATGGAACCATTACATTAGATATTGCTCAGTTTGCCTTACAGGCCTTGAATGTAGATGCCAATGGTTTGGATGAAATGGACAATAAAATACTTTCTACCATTATTGACAAGTTCAAAGGTGGGCCAGTTGGTTTGGGCACCATTGCAACCGCAGTGGGTGAAGACTCCGGAACCATTGAAGAGGTATATGAGCCTTTCTTAATTCAGGAGGGATATATTCAGCGCACCGCCAGAGGCCGTGAAGCCACTCATTTGGCCTATCATCATTTGGGTAGAATTTCACACAAACCAGGTGGAAATACTTTGTTTTAAAAATATCCCTACAGAGCTATGGAGGGACATTCACTTAAAAAATATATTCAACAAAAAGCCGAGGAACTCGGCTTTTTGGCTATAGGATTTGCCAAGGCTGAAAAGCTAAATGAAGAAGAATTCCGATTGAAAGATTGGTTATCAAAGGGCTACCATGCTGAAATGCAGTATATGGAAAACCACTTTGAAAAGCGATTGAATCCAACACTGTTGGTTGAAAGCTCAAAAACGGTAATCAGTTTGGCTTACAACTACTTCCCTCAAAAAAATCAGAATGAAAGTGCCCCACAAGTTGCAAAATATGCCTACGGGGAAGATTACCACAAAGTGGTAAAAGATCAAGCCTTTGTTTTGTTTGAATTCATAAAATCACTTGTTCCTAATTTAGATGGACGTGTTTTTGTTGATTCGGCTCCGGTTATGGAACGCCAATGGGCTGAGAAATCAGGACTTGGATGGATTGGCAAACACAGTTTGCTGATTCGAAAAGGAATTGGAAGCTTTTTCTTTTTGGCAGAAATTATTTGTTCATTAGAAGTTGAACCAGACTCTCCCACTACGGACCATTGCGGCAGTTGCACAGCCTGTATCGACGCTTGCCCTACCAATGCCATCATCGATAATAAAATCATCGATTCTAATGCTTGTATTTCATATTTAACCATTGAAAAGCGGACCGAATTATCTGTTGATGAAAAAGCCAATTTAAACAACTGGGCGTTTGGTTGCGACATTTGCCAGGATGTTTGTCCTTGGAATCGCTTTGCAAGTCCAACCACCGAACCCCGTTTCAATTCCGGCGAATGGACCAATTGGAATAGAGAAGAGTGGAAGCAACTCACCCCAGAAAATTTCAAAGACACTTTTGGAAAAAGCCCATTAACACGGGCAGGTTTTGAGAAGATAAAAAACCAAAATATTTAATACTTATAAATTTAAAGTTACAATTTAACATTACAAATCAAGCGGGAAATTAATTTCAAACACAGTTCCTACATTTAACTCTGAGGAAAAGTGAATATTGCCGCCGAATTGTTCAATAATTTTCTTGGTAATTGCCAATCCTAGTCCCATACCGCTATTTTTTGTACTGAAGTTTGGACTAAATATCTTTTCTGATAGTTCAGGAGGGATTCCTTTTCCGTTGTCGGAAATGAGAATTTTAACCCATTTTTTCTGCACTTCAACATTCACCAAAACTTTACCCACCCTATCATCAGGAATGGCCTGTATGGCATTCTTGAATATATTGTTAAATATCCTACCTAATTGATGAGGATCAGCCAAAATAGGAATAGCTTCGGCAGTAATCTCTAATGAAATTGGTTGACCCATTTCTTTTTCCATCAGCATGATTGCATCCCCCAAAATTAATTTCAAATCAATTTTCTCGAGTATTGGTTCAGGCATTTTTGCAAACGAGCTAAACTCTTCCGCCATGGTACTCAAAGAGTCTATTTGACGAATTAACAAAGCAATGGTTTTCTTAACTTTTTCTTCAATGTTGTCGTCACCGCGGTTGATTGAATATTCCAAATGTTGTAACGACAAACGCATGGGCGTAAGTGGATTTTTAATTTCATGTGCAACTTGTTTTGCCATTTCCTTCCAAGCTCCTTGACGCTCGCTATCGGCCAATTTGTCCAAACTAGAATCAAGTGCACTGAGCATTGTATTATATTCCTTTACCAACAATCCAATTTCATCATTTCTTTCCCAGTCAATTGGCAGATTTTTCTCACCAATTTTCATTTGAGAGAGTTGATTTTTGATCAATATCAAAGGTTTTGAAAGTCGTTGCGCCACGTAATATGTAAGAATTACGGCCAAAGCAAAAATGAGTACGAATAAATTAATAATGGTAACCGTGTATTGGGATATTTCCCTAAATAGGTCTTCTCTATTTGAAAAATAAGGCAAATTCACATATCCCCTCACTTCCAAATCATTATCAATTAAAGTTGTATAGGCTGAGATATAATTCAAGTCAGCAATTTTCTCCGAAACAACAGACGAAGAAATCATTTTAGATTTAAATTGTTTGAAAACCTCAGGATTCATTAAATCGCTGGTAAATTTCTCTGTAAACAATCTCGGATTGGTAGAAACTATGAGCTTCCCATATTGGTCATAGACATTGATATCTGTTTCATAATAGACAGCCAAATCATACACCAAACCTACTTCATACTTGTTTTGTAGGGCATCTAAGTTTACCTCCCCACTTATTTTATTGGCAATATTATTTGCTTTATTTAATAAGTAATTCTTTTGTCGATCAATATTATTTTGAATGAAATAATTGATTGTTACAAATATCACGATAATAAAAATGGCAAATACCAACCAAGTAATATATAGTTGTAATCGGCGGCTTAAATACCAACTTTCTGTAGAAATTAATGAAGGAGACTGTTTGAAATTCACATTTAATTTCTTCATCCACTTAAACTTAGAAAAATAGTTTATTCCTTTCTGTTGAACATAAACAAAGACCAGGTATAATAAAACAACCAAGAAACCAACCAAAGAAAGCAAGGTAAATTGAATTGCGGAAATCAACAAAGATTGATCTTTCTTGGTTATAACAACAATGTTATTATATTCATCTTTTTGAACATAATGGCTATATCCATTTAAGTTAGTAAAACGGGTATTTACACCGAATTGATTTAAAGCGGGATAATCGTGATTGCCTAAATGTCTATTGAGTTTATTACGGTTATAAATAGCATAGGAATAATCGTATCGTCTAAATAAGTTCTCGGTAGCATTTTTTTGAATTACATCAGACAACCTACCTTGGTTATTTCCAAATTTTGGAGTTAAAAGAACAAAATAACTTCCTTGTAATTTCCCCTCGAAAACCACATTGAATTTCCCCAAGTAACTGCCTCGTAATCGGCGTTCATTAATCAAAAAGAATCGATTGGTTACTTGAATACATAAATCGGAGAAATAAATGGCATTCAATGTACCAAAATCGATGGTGTTTTCAATTCTATATGCCTGACCCTTAGCATTGAAATCAAAAATAGAAAGCTGGTAATTGTCATATTTCCTATCAAAAAACAATACCTTTAATCGATTTTCAAAAGATTCTTTTGAAACATCATTGCCGGTATAATATTCAACAATACCTTTATCATTCATTAACTGAGATTCCGATACGTATAAATAATTTTTTACTGCTTTGTCCGCCTTTAATAGCAATTTAGAGGCTATATATTTTCTTTGTTCCTGCTCTTTATCTCTTAATTTAGTATTTAAAATAATACTCAACGAAATACAAGGAAGTAAAATTTGCAATAGCAATCTGGTGTAATCAAATCGATGTAAGGAATATTTTCTAAATACAAACCATATAATTCCAAAAAACAACCATAAGTAAAACGGCAATGGGGGCACATTGAAATACCCAAAGGTGAGTACTGGTGCAAATGCCGAAATAATCATCATTAAACGATGATTCGATTCAACACTAAATAAGATAAAAGCAATTTCGTTGAGCAGGGTGAAGAAGGTTAGAAAAAGCAACACCAAAACTCCAATACTTATTATTGTATATCTTGTTACAAGCAATATTTCAAAAAAATCAAAATGAATTTCTGTATCGCTTACCAGTTTACTAGCTAAAATGAAAATAACTTGAAGAATAATTAAAGCCACGAGAATAATTGGAACATTCAGTAAATACGCAGACTTCAAATCAGTTGATTTTAATTTTGGTTTAATTTGTGCTAGAATTAGCGAAGCCAGCCAAAATAATAAAACCGCGTAACTCGCAATTACTCCCAAACTTTGAAAAACAGGGTTGATATAAAATAATTGAGAAGAAAATAATTTCAACTGTTTTAAATTAGTGAAATTAAAATTAGCTACAAATAAACTCACAACCCCAAACCACATGGCCCAATTGATCCACTTCAATATGGGTTTGCTTGAATTTCGTTGAACGACAATGATACCAATACTTATCAAACACAATCCGAAAATATACAAATAAGCAAATACCAAACTTGGTGAAAATTGAACCGTTGAAATTGCATATTCTTCACCTTTGAATTCAAAACTTATTTGTTTTTCATCAATAACTTTCGGGGATTTATTTTGACTGTCAAGTCTTTCTATTTGATAAATAGATGACTGTTTTTCAAACAACGAATCAGGATTAATTTTCAATCCTTGATCTGGAAAAATATTATAAACAAAAATTCTAATTCCTCCTTTATGGACTAAATTCCATTTGGCCAAATACAAAGACCCTTGTTTTACAATTTCAAAAGAATTTGTATCCTGAGGGATTATTTGAAACAAATCATTCGTCCAAAAAATTGGTGTATTTTGGTGGAATTCAAAAAAGTCAATTCCATTTAACTTTAAACTACCTGCAACTGAATCTATATTTCCATAAGTAAGTTTAAAAGATTCAAGATTAAAAACGGTTTTATCAATTGCGACAATTTTGTTTTCAATTGATTTCTTTATTTGGTTTAATGCAACGCTTTCTTGTTTATCCAATTTTTGATCCGAAAAAAATTGCGCCAGACCTACAATAATTAAGCCAATAAGCAACAATAATTTTCCCGGTGATTTTAACATATTAGATATATTTGTGTGGAACTAGGTAGTTTCTAACATAGTCAGCAATTGCATCTTCAAACGGGGTAAATCCCTCTGAATAGCCTGATTCCATTAATCGATTATCATCGGCTTGCGTGAAATATTGATAGTTATCTCTGATATCTTCAGGCATGTTGATATAGTTCAAATTAGATTCCAAATTGAGCGCTTTAAATACACCATTTGCAAGTTCTAAAAAAGTATGTGATTTGCCGCTCCCTAAATTATAAAGTCCAGATTTTTTGCGTGTTTCCATGTGATAAATCAAAACGTTCAAAACATCTTTGATATATACAAAATCTCTTCGTTGTTCGCCATCGGCATACTCGGAATTGTAGCTTTTGAATAAATTTACGCTGCCTTTTTCCTTAATCTGGTTAAAGGCATGAAACACCACACTTGCCATTCGGTCTTTGTGATATTCATTTGGACCAAATACATTAAAAAACTTAAATCCTGCCCAAAATGGAGGCGTATTTTCTTGCTGCATCATCCACAAATCAAAAAGCTGTTTGCTTTCACCATATGGATTCATTGGTTTTAGATGTTTGATATTGGTAGGCTTGTCTGAAAATCCATTTTCACCATTTCCATAGGTAGCTGCAGATGAAGCATAGATTAGCGGTATAGATTCCTCAGAACAGATTTGCCAAAGTTGCTTTGAATAATTCACATTCAATTCATTCAATACGTTCCAATCAAATTCATTGGT
Organism: Flavobacteriales bacterium; assembly: GCA_947487175.1. Classification (GTDB taxonomy): domain Bacteria; phylum Bacteroidota; class Bacteroidia; order NS11-12g; family UBA955; genus VMCP01. The sequence goes on from CANKVM010000001.1 coordinate 10,721, forward strand.
TCTTGTTCTAGCACCAATATGAAAAACAAACTGAACTTTGGATGCATTTACGCTTAACCATTCACAAAAAATAGTTCTATCAATTCTCTCCTTGATTTTTTTCCCTTCAAGGTTTGAAAATTTATATGCGTCATTAAAATTATCTACTGCAACAAGTTCACCATACCCCCTAACCTCTAGTTCACCCAATAAGGCCGAGCCAATAAATCCCAATGCTCCAGTTACAACAATCATTAAGCAAAAATAAGACAATCAAACGGAATTCTCGCTCATTTACAATTATCCATTACTTTTGCAATGAATCATATGAAAAATACTAGTTCAAAACTGACCATTTACATCCTTGTTGCCATGATTATTGGCACATTGGTAGGACAATTAATGTATGTGAATCTTCCCAAGGAAGTAAATGCAGAATACGCGTTGTATTTCAAACAACTTACCAATATTTTCTTGCGTTTGGTTCAAATGATTATTGCGCCTTTGGTTGTTACAACATTAATCGTTGGAATTGCCAAAATGGGAAACCTACAAGCCATTGGTCGTGTTGGGGGTAAAAGTATGCTGTGGTTTTTAACGGCATCGTTGGTTTCCTTGTTATTGGGATTGGTATTGGTAAATTATTTTGAACCAGGAAAATCATTAAATTTAAGCGAGTTAACAGCGAATACGAGTGCAAGCGAAGAAATTGTAAAAAAGACGGAGAGTTTTTCGCTCACCCATTTTATTGAACATGTTTTTCCAAAAAGCATTTTTCAAGCTATGGCAGAAAATGAAATCCTACAAATTGTGGTATTTTCTATATTTTTTGGAATTGCGTTGGCATCTTTAGGTAAATCTGCCGAAAGTTTAATTGGTGTTTTCGATAAAATTTCTAAAGTGATTCTCAAAATGGTAAATTATGTAATGAATTTTGCTCCTTTTGGTGTTTTTGGGGGAATTACGGCCATTATTTGTACCAAAGGACTTGGAATATTAATCGTTTACGGAAAATATATGCTTTCGTTTTATGCGGGGATTGGATTATTGTGGTTGGTGCTTTTAACCGTAGGATTTATCATTTTAAAGCGACGTTTATTTTCTTTACTAAATAGAATCAAAAACCCAATGTTGGTTGCATTTTCAACCACCAGTTCTGAAGCAGTTTTCCCAAAACTAACTGAAGAGTTAGAAAATTTTGGATGTAAAAAAAACATAGTGAGTTTCATTTTGCCTCTAGGATATTCTTTTAACCTCGATGGAAGTATGATGTATATGACTTTTGCCAGTATTTTTATTGCCCAAGCATACAACATACCCCTTGATTTAGGCACCCAATTAACCATGTTATTGGTTTTGATGCTTACCAGCAAAGGAATTGCAGGTGTTCCAAGGGCCTCATTGGTTGTTGTAGCTGCAACATGTTCGATGTTTCATATTCCAGTTGAAGGAATTGCATTAATCCTTCCAATTGACCACTTTTGCGACATGGGTCGTTCTATGACCAATGTACTTGGAAATGCTTTGGCAACAAGTGCAGTGAGTAAATGGGAAGGTGAATTAGAAGAAGAGAATTTAGAAAATTAAAAATGACCGATCAGGAAGCACATTTGGTTTTTCAAGAACCAGAATTAAAGGTAATTCAAGAAGTGATTTCACAAATTGAAAAAGATTTTGGTATGGCGGGATTTGAATTTTCAAATGCGCCTTATTTGAAACTTGAAACACTCATTCCTGAATTAGAGTTAATCATTACACATCTTCAACAAGAAAATCATTCAAAATGGATGAAAATTGTTTACCGTGTAGATTTAACCGAAAAACAATACAAATTCGTACAGAATTTAGGTGGAAGTACCCCGTTAAATATGGCAAAAGCGGTTGTTTTGAGGGAATTTCAAAAAGTCAAAAACAGACTTATTTATAGCTAATTTTACAGTTTTTGCAAATAATTAAGCCATTATTTTTTATTTATATTGTAATTCGCCTTCAAAAACTTGGTATTTTATCGGCATTTACTGAAATTTGCCCAATATGGAATTAAAAGACGTTGTTTCTGTAACTGGAATGCCTGGGTTGCACAAAGTAGTTGGACAAAATAAATCAGGGTTAATATTAGAATCACTTACCGATAATAAAAAATTTGGAACCAATGCACGTCAACGCGTGAGTGTGTTGGCTGATATTTCAATCTTCACTGAAGAAGGCGAAGTTCGTCTTGCTGAAGCATTGAAAACAATTAAAAAACTTGAAGATGAAGGAGCAATAATTCCAACGTCTAAATCTGATGCCGATGAAGTTCGTGCTTCAATGACAAAAGTATTGCCAAATTACGATCGCGAAAAAGTATATCCTTCCGATATGAAAAAACTTTTCGTTTGGTATAACATGTTAAAAGGATCTTTGGATTTTGATTCATTAGATAATGTTGAAGAAACTGAAGAAGCTGGATCTGAAAACAAAGAAATAAAAGCCAAATCAACCGACAAACCAAAAATTATTGCTACGCCAAAAACAAAAACTCCTACAAAAACATCTTCTGGAGTGAAAGTAAAAGCGACTACTCCTCGTAAAATGGGTAGCTAATTCCTGCCATTTTTTTATGTCGCAATTCATTCCCGAAAACTTCAGCATCCAAAAACCTGAGGATGTTGAAACCTTATTTCAATTATTATTAGATCGCCCTATTCATTCAGTAGTTGATTTTGATCAATTCTTGATGGATGTAAGCGATTTAGAGAGTTTTTTGTCAGAGGATATGGCTTGGCGCTATATCAATATGACTTGCGATACACAAAATGAGGAACATGAAAATGCTTATTTACAATTTGTGCAAGAAATCCAACCAAAACTTGCTCCTTTTGAAGATAAACTAAACAATAAAATAATTGATTGTCCTTTCAAATCAGAAAAAGAAAGCGATCAAGCCTATTTCATCTATTTTAGGTCGTTGCAAAGTGCAATTGACTTATTCAGAGAAGAAAATATCCCTCTTCAAGCTGAATTAAACACCCTGGCGCAAGAATATTCTGCAATTCAAGGAGCAATGACAATTCAATGGGATGAAGAAACCATTACCATGCAAAAAGCTTCCAATTTGTTGATGGAAACAGATAGGGAATTGAGAGAAAAAGCATGGAAACTAATGAATGAACGCCGTCAATTAGATTCCCAAAAACTTGAGGATTTATTTGATAAAATGGTTGCCAAAAGACACCAAGTTGCGGTAAATGCAGGTTTTGCAAATTTCCGTGATTACATGTTTGCTTCTTTAGGTAGGTTTGATTACACCACTGAAGATTGTAAGAAATTCCACCAATCTGTTGAAGAGCATGTGGTGCCGCTGTTGAAAGCAATTCAAAACCGCAGGATTGAATTAATGAATATTGATTCATTAAAACCTTGGGATACTGCAGTTGATCCTTTGAATAGAGAACCATTAAAACCTTTCAATAATGGTGTTGATCTTCTTGACAAAGGAATAGACGCACTAAATGAATTGGATCCATTTTTTAGTCAATGCTTAACAACAATGAAAGAAAAATCATTGTTAGATTTAGACAGCAGACTAGGAAAAGCACCTGGTGGCTACAACTATCCGTTAGCAAAAACCAATATGCCTTTCATATTTATGAATGCTACAGGTAATTTGAGGGATGTTGAAACCTTGGTACACGAAGCAGGTCACGCGATTCACAGTTTCCAAATGGCCCCATTAAAGTTGAATGCGTTCAAAAATACACCGAGTGAGGTTGCTGAATTGGCTTCAATGAGTATGGAATTGTTGAGTATGGATGCTTGGAGTCATTACTTGGAAAATCCAGAATTATTAAATCGTGCGAAATGTGAACAATTAGAAGGAATACTAGGCACTTTGCCTTGGATTGCAACTGTTGACGCATTTCAACATTGGATATACGAAAACCCAAATCATACCCAAGATCAAAGAAAAGCACAATGGATCATTGAGCAGTCGCGTTTTTCAAGCGGATTGGTTGATTATTCAAATTACCCAGATGCACGTTCTTATTCTTGGCACAAACAGCTTCATATTTTTGAAGTGCCATTCTATTATATAGAATATGGATTTGCTCAGTTAGGAGCAATTGGTGTTTGGAAAAACTTTAACGAAAACAAAATCGAAGCACTTGAAAAATATAAATCATTTATGAAATTGGGTTATACAAAACCCATTCATGAAATTTATGAAGAAGCTGGTGTTAAATTTGAGTTTTCATCAGCATATATCAAAGAATTAATGGATTTTGTGCACAATCAATGGGCACAATACAATTAAATAACAACCTTACAAAACTATTAGGTATTAGTTTAATCACTTTTGCCGTTTTCCTTTATTTTGGGGACTTTATTTCCATTGCTGGCAATTGCTGGGGTGGATTTGGAGCAGATTGCTGGAGCCGCTGGGATAGCGCTTTATATATCGATGTTGCTCAAAACGGACATAACTTAGTTCATTGCACAGATTATCCAAATGATTGGTGCGGCAATGCTGGATGGGCGCCACTATATCCACTTACAATCAGGTTAATTCACTTTATAATCCCTCAATTTGAATGGCTCACCTTGGGATTGTATTTGAGCCATTTCTTTGTTTTGAGTAGTCTAATATTCATTGCATTTATGTTTCCAAATGCAAAATGGCATATTCATTTATTTACATGCCTAATTTATGTTTTTGCACCGGGAAATATATACTTACACGCCATTTTCCCGCTATCAATGCTGGTTTTTTTGTTGCTTTTGTGTTTCTATTTTTTGCAAAAATCGCAATTTATAACTTCAGGAATATTTGCATTTTTCGCGGTACTCACATATAGCATTGGCTTTGTTTTGATTTTAGCTATAGTTACTTGGTTTATTCACGATTTTTTCGCGAACGAAAAAATGAAACTCAATTGGAAGAAATTTAGCTTGTTACTTTTTCCAATTGTCGGAATTCTCACATGGTTTATTTACGACTATCTAAAAACCGGTCATTGGAATGCCTTGTTTCTCATACAAGCCAAATACGGACACAGTTTCAATACACCTTGGAAATATATGTCGGTTAGATTTACAGACATGATTCAGAATTGGCACAAACGCGACAAATGGATAGAAATCCAAAATTTCGCATTATGGATTGTTGTACTTTATTCGTGTTTTGAATTTTGGAAACTCAGAAATCAAAATAAGAACTGGTTGTTTTTCTTAAGTTTTACCTTTTTGTTTTTAGCAGTGCCTTACAGCACAAGTCCCATTACCGCGATTTATAGAAATGCAGTTGTTTTAATTCCCTCTTGGGTTTTATTAACACAAACTATCAGTTATAAGAAAACCATCGTTGCATTGGCCGCATTTGTCGTTTTTGCTTATCCACTTGGAATTTTATTCATTCAAAGTGTGTTAAAATAAAAAAGGGATAAGTTTCCTTATCCCTCAAAAATATTTTTCAAAAAAGATTAGAGATTTCCTCTAACTTCTTGTTCTCTTTCGATAGATTCAAATAACGCTTTAAAGTTTCCTTTACCAAAGCTCTTTGCCCCGTGACGTTGAATAATTTCATAGAATACGGTTGGTCTATCTTCTACCGGCTTGGTGAAAATTTGCAACAAATATCCCTCTTCATCTCTGTCAATTAAAATATTCAAAGCCTGTAATGCTTTTATATCTTCATTGATGTGTCCAACACGATCCAAAACATCTTCATAGTAAGTATCTGGAACATATAAAAACTCGATACCTCTTCTTCTAAGTTCAGAAACAGTTTCTAAAATATCGTGCGATTCAACTGCAATGTGCTGAACGCCAGATCCTTTATAAAACTCAATATACTCTTCAATTTGAGATTTCTTTTTACCTGCTGCCGGTTCGTTAATTGGAAATTTAACATAACCATTGCCATTGCTTACAACTTTACTCATCAAAGCGCTATATTCTGTGCTAATGTCTTTGTCGTCAAAGGTCAATAACAATTTGAAACCCATTACATCTTCATAAAACTTCACCCAATTGTTCATTTGGCCAAGTTCAACATTACCAACGCAGTGGTCAACATATTTCAATCCAACAGGAGTTACATCCATTGCATAAGCTGGCTTAGCAAATCCTGGTAAAAACAATCCATTATAGTTACTACGCTCCACAAATTTGTGAATGGTATCGCCATAAGTGTGAATTGCAGAGATAACTACATAGCCGTTTTCATCTTCAAAACGGGTAGGTTCCATATACGGTTTTGCACCGCGCTTAACAGTTTCTTCAAAACTCTTGGTTGCATCATCAACCCATAAACTTAAAAACCTAACACCATCACCATGTAAAATATGATGTTTTGCAATTTCAGATTCTGGATTAATTGCAGTGGTTAATACCAAACGTATTTTACCTTGTTCAAGTACATAACTTGCTCTATCTCTAACGCCAGTTTCTGGACCACTATAGGCCACGAATTTATATCCCCAAGCAGATTGATAGTAGTATGCACTTTGTTTTGCATTTCCTACATAAAACTCAATATGATCGGTACCCTTTAATGGCAAAAAATCGGTTGTGGTAGTTGTGGTTTCTAAAGTTTCCAATTCCATTCTTCAAAGTTAATTATTTTTTTGATTAGTATGAATCAATTATTAATTAGGGTCTACATCAAAATCAACACGAATTCCTGAGAATCCACTGGCTTGCTGCAACTGATTTTGTGCCCATAATAAATATTCTTTAATTTTAGGGATATTGTCTTTTCCTCTTTCCATTTTCAACAAAAATTGCTGCAAATACAAATTCTTAACTTTTGAAACAGAAGGAGTTAATGGCCCTAATAACCGATCTCCCAACCTACCCCTAATCAGATTATTATAATAAGCAGCTGCAGAAAAAACGGTTTGTTGGTCTTTGTGTTTTATTTGAATTTCAATGAGCCGGCTAAAGGGCGGGTAATTAAATGTTTTGCGTTCAACCAATTCACTTTCGGCCAATTCTAAATAGGCTTCTTGTTTTACGGCATTTAATACCAAATGATTGGGCTGATAACTTTGTATCATCACTAAGCCTTGATTTTTGCCTCTTCCTGCCCTACCCGACAACTGATATAACTGCTGAAAAGCCCTTTCATGCGATCTGAAATCAGGCACATTCAATAAAATATCTGAATCCGGAACAACAATTAATGCTACATCTTCGAAGTCAATACCCTTCGCTAATAATTGCGTACCAACCAAAATATCAATTTCTCCCGACTCAAAAGCATTTAATATTTTTTGGAAATCGTTGCGTTTTTTGATGCTCTGTTGATCAAAACGGCCAATTTTTATTTCAGGGAAAATAATATTTAACTCTTCTACAATTTTCTCTGTTCCTACACCTTTCAATAAAAGTTCGTTTCCATTGCAGGCAGGACAAACTTTAGGCACTTGCTGCTGATATCCACAGTAACTGCAGCGCTGTTGATTGGAACTTTTATAAAAGGTTAAAGCAATATCGCATTGAACACATTGTGTTGTATGTCCACACAAAGAACATTGAATAAAAGGGGCATATCCCTTTCTATTGTGGTAAACAATAATTTTCTGTTTCCTTTTGAGTTTCTCTGTGATTTCTGAAATTGCATGATCAGAGAAAAACCCATTCATTCTATTTTGCTTTTTCAGTTCACTTAAATTGAGTGTCATTAATTCGGCAAATTGCTGTTGCTCATAGCGTTGATTCAATAATACATATTGAATGCCATTATCTCTAGATAACTGCAGCATTTCATAGCTAGGCGTAGCCGAACCCATTATGATATTGGCACCGGTAATTCTCGAAAGTTGAAAAGCTGCATCTCGGGCATGAAACATTGGTCGTTTTTCAAATTGCTTGAAACTACTTTCGTGTTCCTCATCAATAATGATACAATCCAGTTCCGCAAATGGAGCAAAAATTGCATTTCGCGTACCAATCACAAAATTAATTTCCCTCAATCTTACTTTTTCGTAGAGTTCTGTTCTTTCGGAGGTGCTGTAATAATGGTGCCACACTCCTATTTCGTCTGGGATAATTTGGGCAACCCGAGTAACCAAATGCTCGGTAAGCGCCACTTCAGGCACCAGAAACAAAACTTGCTTTCCTTTTTTGAGGGACTCAATAGCGAAGTGCAAATAAATCAATGTTTTACCAGAGCCGGTAACACCGTGCAAAAGCACATGTTTATTTTGATCAAACGCAAGCTGTATCTCTCCAATCGAAGCTAATTGATTTGATGTAAAATCTACTTTTTCGCCTTCCCCTTGAACGGCATGAAACCGGTCTTCGCGTTGTTTGTATATTTTTAATAGCCCTTTCTTTTCAAGCGCTTTCAAAATAGGTTTTCCAACAGTTTTATCTTCGGTTAACCGCTTCACATCCGATTTTCGAGAGGCTGATCCTAAAACCTTCATCATGGCTTGAAACTGTTTTTCAGAGCTTTTGGCAAGGTTATTTAAAGCCAAATTGGCTTCAAATTCATTTTCCCATAAATCTGTACATTCAACTATTTCAACAAATTTGGGCTTGTAATTTTCCCTCAATTCTTCTTCCATTGAAATCAAACCCTTCATATAGAGTGATTTGATATATTTCAATATTGATTTTAGCTTTAATGAACTTTGAATTTGTTCTACCGCTATACTTTTATTAGTTAAGAGAAGAGATAATATTTCGTTTTCACGAGAATCCAATTCAGGTATTTCATCGGGATCAAAATCTGGATGCAACGTAACTTTCGTTTGTGATTGAACCCTAAATCCCGCTGGCAATGCAGATGCCAAAATATCACCTAAATAACAGAGATAATATTGCGACATCCATTCCCAAAACTGGATTTGTTTTATAGAAACAATGGGATATTCATCTAAGATATCCAAAACATAATTCGCTTGATATCCTTCCGGAGGGACTTCCGATAATTCGTAAACAATACCCGAATATATCTTTTTAGAACCAAATGGAACCGCAACCCTTTGTCCTACAAAAACCAAATCAACCCATTCTTGAGGCACACGGTAGGTGTACATCTTAGGAAGAGGTATCGGTAAAATAATTTTTACAAAAAGGGTTATTCTTTCCGTCACAATTTAGGTCCTATTTAATTCCCACCGTGTTGCCAACAATACCCATTTGAAGAAGCCTTCCTAGAACACCTTGATCCCTTTTTTGTTGTGGCCGAACATTGGCCACCTGAACTAGTATTAACGCGTTCTGGTGTTGAAACCTTTGGAGTTGTAACCGTATTTTGCTGTTGTATATTACTGTTAGTAGAACTAGTTTTTACTTCAGGATTCACATTGTTTATACCTGATTTCAAGTTCAATAAAATATTGTCGATTCGAAGATTTAAGGCTTTATTGTTTTCTTCTAACATAGAAACTTTAGTTTCCAAAACAATAATCTTGGTTTCTAAATTAGCAATTTTAGCATTTAATTCAGCAATTGATTGACCTGAAACATCTTGAAAAAACGCCAATCCAATTAAACAAATGAAAAACTTCATTAATCTCATCCTTCGAAATTACAATAAAGCAATTAAAAAGGGAATATGGAATTCAAAATAGTGGAGAAGTTCTCAAAATCCTATTTTGAAGCAATGTTAATGAAGAAAGTAAATAATGGCAAAGCCAAGTGGAAAGCAATTAAAAACTTAAGCATCAAATCCATTCTTTTATATTTATTCTTCCACGAAGTTAATCCAATAGCAGTAACTAGAACTGTGGAAATAAGGGTTATTGAAGAACCTAAAATTAAATCCACATTTTTATAAAAATGCTCATTTTGAATAAAATATATCCCTAAAAAAACCAAAAAGACAACGATATTAAAAATAACCAATCCAAGTTTAACCTTTGATTTTCCGGCAGCCACAACAACCGTATTGTAACCAAAAATCAAATTTCCCTTGTGTCCTGCAATATCTTTTACCACATCTTTGGTAAAAAGCAAGGCGAGCAGCGTGCAAAAGAAATACATCAATTTCCAATCCCACACTCCATAATGAATCCAAACAGCAATTAATGGAGCCATTGTTAATATACTCGCAGAAAGTTCTCTCACAATTGGTTTCTTTTGCAATTTATGAGAATAGAACCAACAGATTAAAATGTAAAAAACATAGAAAACTAGGATTTTCTTAGTGGCGCAAAAAGCAAATAAAGTGGCCAAGAAGTTAAAAAGAACATAGCTATTGGCTAAAAATGTTGTACCAATTGCCCTACCAACGAGTGCCGATTTTGGTCTGTTAACTAAGTCTTTATCTGAATCATAAAACGAATTAATTACGAATGCACCGCAAAGTGTAAAAATGGTTGACAACACCATTAAATGCAAGGTTTTGTCGAGAATGATTTGATGGAATGAGTATTGTGGACCAAAAACAAATAATGCCAGAAAATACTGACCTAAAACCATGAGCAACACATTGTACCAACGAATGATACCCAAGAAGTAAATAAATTTAATTATTTTTTTGTTGCCTAGAAATGGCATACTTAAATCTTATAAATGACCTGTAATTTATGACCACTAAGCATTTTTTCAGCCTGCTCAAAATCTTGAGTAAAGCCAAGAACAAACCCACCACCGCCGCTTCCACAAAGTTTTAAATAATAAGCATTTGTTTCTAGTCCTTTACGCCAAATTCCTTCAAATTTTTGAGGAATCATTGGTTTGAAATTGTCAAGAAAAAGAGAAGAAATTGCTTTTACATTCTCAAACAATGGTTTGTTTTCGCCTTTCAGGAAAGATTTCACAGCACCATCATTGTATTTTTTAAGTTGGGTTCTAACTAAATTCCTGAACCCTTCGTCTTTTAATTTTTGAAGGAAAATAGCAACCATTCCTTGTGTTTTTCCAGGACTACCAGAATCCATCAAGAAAATAGCACCTTTGCCTTCTATATTTTCAGTTGGAATTCCAACCGCACCCAAATCGCCTTTGCCTTTAATTAAAATAGGTAAATTCAAATAACAAATTAAAGGATCTAATCCAGAGCTCTTTCCATGAAAATACGATTCAAGGATAGATAAAATCACTTTCAAATTAGCGAGGTTTTCACCTTTCATCACCATGTCGGCCGCTACTTGATCGGTTGCATATTGGTTATACAAAGCGGCAACCAAAGCTCCAGAACTTCCAACGCCAAAGCCTTGAGGAATACTACTATTAAAATATAAGCCGTTACTTAAATCGGTTTCAATTTTGTTGAAATCAATTTTACATGGCAAATTGCCATTTGCATCCATTTCTTTCAAATGGGCAACAAACTTGGCAATACTCAAATTCGATGATTTTTGTTCTTCATCAAACTGAGAAGAAAACTCAAATTTCCCTTTGAAAAAAGTGTATGGAATACTCAATCCCATAGAATCTTCTATGATTCCATATTCACCAAACAATAATATTTTGGCATAATATAACGACTCTTTTAACATTAGGCTAATTTTTGAGGTGTACCTCCAATATTACTACAAAGATACAAACCATTTTTGCAGTATACTAACAACTTATTGTCAATAAAGTTTGAAATTTCTGTTTCGTATTGTTTATCATACAGTAGGTGAACATTTGCACCTGCATCCAATGTAAATGCCAAAGGCAAATTTGTTTCTTCTCTGAATGCCCAAATCTCTTCCAATATAGCCAATGTATTGGGTCTAATCAAGGTAAAATACGGAATAGACGACATCATCATGGAATGCAATTGGAGTGCCTCAGATTCTACCAATGCAATGAAATTTGTAACATCACCACTTTGTAAATAGCTTGTAATCTTGCTTATGTTTTTTTGTGCATTTGCAAATCGGGCAGCTGCATAAGGATGATTATCTAACAAAGCATGTCCTTCTGTACTACTTACCTTCTTCTCTCCATCGTCAACAATTAAAACACAATCTTTCCAATTACTCAACGTTGCATGAATTTCTTTTTCAAAAGGCACAGCAAATAGATCGCTACTTTTTTCAACGTCATCGTGTTCGCCCCAAACTGATGGTTTGCCATAAACACTTCTACAAGCGCTACCTGAACCTAAGCGGGCAAAAAAACTTGCACGCTCGAAAAACTCAGCGCTTCCATTTTCATACTTGCCTTCCAAATCAGCAATACACATTGCCAATGCACCGAATCCTGCTGCACTACTGGCGATACCTGTACCGTGGGGAAAATTATTTACCGTATCAATAATAAAATTGTGACTTTTCACAAAATCGCTATACTGTGAAATCCGTTCTAAAAAGGCAATAATCTTAGGCTCAAATGAAGGTTTGGGTTCTCCTTTAAAAGTAAAAATAAGTTTCGGGCCTTCATCTTGCGTTGCAATCATAGAAGTTTCGGCAAATAAATCGCTCAACGACCAACTGATACTTGCATTCGCCGGCAATTGCACTCCGCCTTCTTTTTTCCCCCAATATTTGACCAAAGCAATATTGCTTGGACAACTGTATTTCACTTGCATCTGTTTGTTATTCATTAATTATAAAACTGTTCCAAGGAAAAATTCTAAAATTCTCAAATGCCCTAGGATATGCATCTAAAATTGTTTTATTTATCAACATCATATCTCCACCCCACGCACCTAACCATTTACATAAACCTTTGTTTACTGGTTTTATTCCAAGAACATCATAAGTTGTAGGAAGCATTAATGCCTTAGACAAAAGCATTTGATACATCTCCAAACTCGATTCTAATTCCATGATATTCGATGCAATTCTGGTTTGCGAAATTATTTTATCGAATTGTGCAGTATAAAACTCATCTTCGGCAATGTCATTTAACTCATCTTGTACTGATGACAAACTATTCCTAGAATCTATTTTTTGACCATAAAATACCAAATACCAATCTTTGGTAAAGTACTCCTCTAATCGCCAATATTTCCAATTAGAATCGTCAGCGGTTAAGCAATAAACCATAGGTTTTTGTAATTGGGCAATGGCCACATCATACCCACTTCCACCAAAAATTTCAAACTGTATGTTCATCGGATCAAGATGTAGAAAATCTGCAAAAAGTTTAACTAAGGTACTGCTGCTTCCCAAGCCCCAAACCCTTTCAAATTCCAATTGCGTTTCAATTCTCCAAGATTTCCCTGTTTCCCAAAAATCAGAATCCGCCAATTTTAAAATCCCAACCAACCTATCTGCTTGAATATTTTCAATTTGAGCGGGATCAACTAATTCAAAGTTTGGCAAGAGAATTTTCGTTTCAAACCATACATTTCCATGTAAATCTTTGGCTTGATATAAGATAAAATCTGATGAATCATCGGGTGTATCGAAATCCCAAACATGCATCCATTGTCCAAGCTTCGTTGGCAGCGCTATGCAATCAAATCCGTTCATCACCAAGTATTCACCGGTGAGCATTACTTTCCCAGTTGCGAAATACGACCGCATTACTTTTTATTTATAACCAATGAATCCGCCGAAATACCTCTTATTTTACAAAATATTTCAACTGCATTGCTAAAGCTTACAACTTTGTCTTTGAAATAATTCACTATCTCAATTTTCTCAGCATCAGTAGCTTCGAGTTGATTCAAAATATTTAACAAGTGCATTTTCATGTGTCCTTTTTGGATACCACTGGTAATCAAAGAACGCACCGCACTAAAATTTTGAGCCAAACCTGCAACTGCAACTATTTCCATCAATCCAGAAGCATTTGGATAACCCAAAAGTTCATGGGCAAACTTTACCATTGGATGTAAACTCGTAATACCACCAACGGTACCAATTGACAATGGTATTTCTATCCAAAACTTAAAAATTCCATCTTCAGCAGAAGCATGGGTTAAACTCGAATATCGGCCATCTTTTGCAGCGTATGCATGCGCACAAGCTTCCGTGGCACGGAAATCATTGCCGGTTGCAATAATTACAGCATCAATTCCATTCATGATACCCTTATTGTGTGTGACAGCCCTATATGGCTCAATAGACGCAATTCTAATGGCCCTGCAGAATTTATCAGCAAACTCTTGATTGCCAATTCCGCTTCCCTCATTAATGTCTTCTATTGAACAACTAACTTCCGCTCTAACTAGGCACTCAGGAGTAAAATTACTCAAAATACTCATTACGATGGTTACATCAGGTTGATCAGCTGCTTCGCATTCATCAACCAACTGTTTCCAAGTTTTGGCAATTTCTTCTAAGCAACTGTTAATGAAATTTGCACCCATACTGTCGCGGGTATCAAACTTCACTTCAATTTGATAATATCCAGGTTCGAATTCAGTTTTATCCAGTAATGAAATATCTTGAATTCCTCCCCCACGAATTCTCATGTTTTTTGTAATGTCGTCGGTGTGGGTATAAAATAAATGCTTATTGCTATCAAACAATTCAGTAAGCCAATCTACATTAGTTCCCTCCCATAAAAAGTGAACATGACCCACTTTTACCATTCCAATGACCTCTGTTTTAAATCCACCACGATCTAACCAGAAATTAGCAGACTTAGATGCCGCAGCCACCACGCTACTTTCTTCAATAGCCATTGGAATTGCATACATCTTGTTATTAATTAGAAAATTAGGAGCAACACCAAAGGGCATATAAAAATTACTGATGGTGTTTTCAATAAACTCATCGTGTAATTTTTGCACTTCTGGTTGTGCATGCCAATATCCCTCAATCATTTGACGAGATTCATTTGGTTGATTGGTATAATTTTCAATGAGCCATTCAATCTTGGCTTCTTTTGTATATTTACTAAATCCTTTAATTGGTTCGTTTTTCATCATTTTTTTAACGTAAGATAAGTTTGAGCCATTTCAAGTCCTTGAACCTGACTTTCAACAAATGCCAATAACTCTTGGTCTCCTTGCATTGCATATTTCAAAAACAGAGAAGCATGGGCATAAAAGGTTTTGTGGGGTATTGATTTCAAGAAATAATAGCCATCTAAAAAATTATTAATTCCACCTGAAACAATAACCGATTTGGCTTTGATTTCACCGGGATTTTGATTTAAACTATCTATCACCCATTCCGACATTTCCAATGCCGTATGTCCAAGGTGGGTAGCACTTTCCCAAGATTCTTTGCGAACATCCTTTCTGCGTAAACTTTCTAGAACACTGAAATTCGTCCCTCCAAATGCACCAAAATCAACCGCTTCCAATGGCAATTTCATTAATTCATTGAGGGACTTGGGTCCGAATCCTTGACCAACTTCTTTCACCATAATGGGAAAATGAAATTTATCGAGCACTCTTTTTATTGTATCTATTGGCGGAAATTGAAACTTATCCCCTTCTGGTTGAAACCATTCTTGCAGTGGATTCACGTGAATAATAAGACCATCAGCCTCTAACAAATCAACCAACTCAGATATTTTATTTTCTTGTTTTGATGTAAACAATTCTTCAATTTGTGCGATGCCCAAATTTGCATATAGGGGTTGATTTCCAATATACTTACGCACTGCGAAATCTTTGGCGTTAGAAGCGTCTACCAAAACAGGTCGGCAAGAGCCTAAACCCATTCCCAAACCAAATTCTTTGCAAGCAATTGCTAAGTTTTTATTGATATCACCTGCCAATTCTGCGCCACCTGTCATGCTGCTTATCCAAAGAGGGAAACGCATAATTTTACCGGCCATTTGCATAGGCGGAATACATCCTGAAGCTGGAGATGCAGAAAATAGAGGTTCGTAATAAAAACGCGAATCTTGTTCAGCTAACTGAGATTGAAAGGCCAATTGTATATGGTCTAATTTGCGAGTGTGTAACGATTGGTCTGACAAAGTTTTACAAAATTAACAAAAAATAAGGATGGATTGTTTTTGAAATTGACCAAAACCTATAATTTTTCGTTTTTTTTGTGCCTCTCGGCATCTCGAATTGTCTTTTTTTGGATGTTTTTTTCTATGGCTTCTGTTAAATTGACACCGGTTTGATTGGCTAAGCAAATCAAAACCCACAACACATCAGCCATTTCATCGGCCATATCTAGATTCGTTTCATTTTCTTTAAATGATTGATCACCATATTTACGGGCCATAATTCTAGCCAATTCACCCACTTCTTCTGTTAGAATAGCCAAATTAGTAAGTTCAGAAAAATAACGAACGCCAATTGTTTTGATCCAATTATCTACTTCAGATTGAAGCTCTGAAATGGTCATATCTTTCATCTGGTTGCTTAGAACGGCGATACAAACTCAGAAAAAGTGGGCAAACCAATATCTTTTGCTGAAAGTACCGGATTTTCGATATTCCAAGGAATATTCAATTCTGGAGAATTCCATAAAACGCCACCCTCCACTTCAGGATGATAGTAATCAGTACATTTATAGGTAAATATTGTATTGTCTTCCAAAGTTAAAAAACCATGTGCAAACCCAGGCGGTATATACAACATATTATAGTTTTTTTCAGTCAATTCAACGCAAACAAATTCACCATAAGTATCAGAGTCTTTTCTTATATCAAGTGCAACATCTAAAACTGCACCTTTTATTACCCGAACAAACTTTCCTTGTGAAAATGGCGGCGCTTGAAAATGTAAACCACGCAAAATTCCTTTCTGTGATAAGCTCTGATTGTCTTGAACAAATTTGGTTTCTACTCCATTGTCCTTCAACACATCTTCCCTAAAACTTTCAAAAAAGTGTCCTCTATGGTCTTCAAATACCTTAGGTTTAATCAAATAAAGTCCTGATAATAACGATTCAATTTGCATTTTAATAATAAAGTGCGTAAAATTACGTTAATTTGTTAACTGAATCACACAAAACTTAAAACTATTTACTATGCAAAACCAACAAGAAGGCAACAATAAATCAATATTGTATGCAATTATCATTATCCTATTGTTATTCAATTTGGGATTATTTTACTTATGGCAAAAAGGAAATTCTACAAGAGACGCCTTGACTTCTGAAAACTCTTCGCTTGCTGGTACCGTAAAACAAAAAGAAAACTTATTGGCCGCAGCTGACGCAATGATTGCGCAATACAAATCAGATAGTTTGGCAATGTCATCAGCCAATAAAAAGATTTCTACTGAACTTGCCGAAAAAGGAAATGAAATTGCTCGTTTGGCATTTCAATTACGCCAAGCAAACTCAAGTAGCAATAAAAACCAACAGTTAATCAATGAATTGACAAAAAAATTGGCTGTAATGGGAGATCGATTGGCGCAGCTTGAAAAAGAAAATGTTGAGTTGAAAGAGAAAAATGCAACTCTAGCAACAGCAAATGACCAATTAACCAATGAAAATACGGTATTGTCTAAAGAAGGACGCAGATTAAAAAACTTAGCTGCCAGAATTCAAAGTAGTGAAATAAGAATTGAGACATTGAAAAAACAATGGATCACAAGAAAAGAAACAAACACCAATAGGGCAAAAGATGTTGAAGCTTTGAGAATTAGCTTTAACCTTGCTGAGAATAAAGTTGCTGAAGCTGGAGAAAGAAACATCTTCATCAAAATTACTGGACCAGAAGGTGTTACACTTAGCCGTGATGGTGAAGGTGGAATTGCTGAATTGTTAGACGGTAAATCTACCAAATATTCATATAAAACAAATGTTGTTTTTGAAAAAGACAGCAAACAAGTTCCTGCAACAGTTTGGAAGCCTTCAAACAAATTAACCAAAGGCAAATATTCAATTGAATTATTTACTGAAGGTTATTTAATGGGATCTAGTGTTATTGATTTGAAATAATCAATTACTAATAACCATATCTAAAAAAGCGCAGGAAACTGCGCTTTTTTTTGTGCAAAAAAATCGGGAAGATTTCTCCTCCCGACTTTTAACTACTATAAAAAATCAACTACTATTTTTTCTTGTTTTCTGTTTTGCCCTGAGGCTTCTCAGTTTTCTCTGGTGCATCAAGGTTATTGTCTTTTAAACGCTTTTTAGCGTCGGCTAAGATTGTCTTGTCACTAAAGTTCTCAATGATGGTATTCCATGTAACCTTCGCATTGAATAAGTCGCCTTCTTTGGCAAATGCATCACCCAATAACAACAATGATTTACCAACCCATAAATCATAAGCATTGAATAGATCAAGTACAGCGTAGCAAGCTTCTTTACAAGCCTCTATGCTATCTATTGTTAACAATAATTCTGCCTCTAAATATTTAGCTTCAGCACCAAATCGGGTGGTATTGTTCGTGTATAAATCTCTCAATGAAGCAAATGCTTTGGTTCTATCTCCACTGGCAATATCAGATTTGGCCAAAATCATCTTGGATTCAAATTTCATATCCTCATCCGAAGAATTGTCTTCCATCACCTTAGCTGCAACCTTTTTTAGTCCCTCCGTATTGTTAGACTTTGAATAACAGAACATCAAAGATTTCCATGCTCTGCGCTGAATATCTTTTGATTTTGTAATTTGCTCAAGTATTTCAACGTATGGTAAAATTTCCTCACAAGTAGCATTGTTTCCATAGATTCTCAATACAGACAAGGTCGCATCCTCTTTATATTCAATTGTATTGGCTTTCGATACATATTGATATCCCTCAATCGCTTTTTGAGGTTGTTTGAGCGTTTCGTAGGCCATAGCCTTGTAATAGTGAGCAGCAACCACAAAATTGCCGGCAGGCATTTCTTGCAAATAACTTTCAAAACTTTTAGCCGACAAGGCAAAATCTTCACGGTCATATGCATTCATTGCGGTTTCATACATCAAACTATCTTCTTCCATTTTGGAAATCCCAAGTCTGGTAGATGCCCATTTAATATAATCTTTGGCCCTTCCCGCATCGGTATAAATGGTTCTTACCATTTCGGCAGCTGATTTTGCTTCGTTTGTGCCTTGGAATTTATCGTACAAGCTGGTATAAGCTCCCACAGATTGGTCAATTTTCTTTTCGTTAAAATAAATCTTTCCAAGGGTAGAATACGCCCTTGATGTTAGCGCATTACCAGGGAATTCATTTAATATTTTGTTGTAGTAAACCTCCGCTTCGCTGAAACGTTTCGTTAACATATATTCTGTGGCAATGTCATTGTATGCATCAATTGTAAATCGCGACTTTGGAAAAGCTTGATTCAATCGTTTCAATGAACCAACTTTTTCATCTGATTTAGACAATAATCCATAAATAATTCCACTTTGGTAAAGGGCATAATCTGCATCCGCTCCATTTTTACCTGAAACATAGGCGTAGGCTTTTACTGAGCTTTCTAAGTTCCTTGTCATTATATAACAATCACCTAATCTTAAGTAGGCATCATGTACCAAACGTTCATCATAACGCATCCCTGAAACCTTACTCGTAAATTCAGAGAAATACATTGCAGCATCATTGTAATTTTTCTTAGTAAACTGAATATAACCCAAACTGTAATAAGCATATGGAAACACGTCAATTTTATTAGATTGTGTCATGTCTAAGAAATCTTTAAAAGCAGTCATAGCAATTTCAGAATTTCCACTTTGCCAAATTGATTCTGCTTTCCAATATCCAGCCTCAGCAGAAAATGATTTGTTTGCTTGTTTTTTAATACATTTATCAAATAAACTTATTGCACCATCCCAATTTCTACTTTTGTATAATTCCATACCACGGGCCAATGTTACTTTCTGATAAATTTCCTCAGTTTGAGGATCTAAATCTTCAATACCCTCTAAAATAGCAACCGCTTCTCTGTACTTATCTGTATTTAACAATAAGCGTGCTTTTAATTTTGAAGCTTCTTTTGCATTTGCTGTTTTAGGGAAAATCTTTATATACTTATCCAATAACGTTGTGCTATTCGACTCGCCCAATTGAACGGCAATTTTCGCTTGGGTAAACAGTGATAGTTCGGCAATTTCTTCATTAAAACCTGTGCGCCAAACTTCAGAATAAGCGTTCATGGCTTCCCTGAAGTTTTTCAACTTCAACAATGAATTACCCAATTCAAAACTTGCAATTTGAGCCAAACTGTCGTTGTTTTTTGCAACCAATCTAAACCAAGGCAAACTTGAATTATAATCACTAGTTTTGGCAAAAGCATATCCAATTTCAAATTGCTCCTGTGCCTTCATACTTTCAGGTGACATGCCTGAACGACCAAACGAAATAGATGCATTTTCGAAATTCTTCTTTCTAAAATAACATTTTCCTTTTAACCACTCAATGTCTTTCAAAGCAACTTTACTACTCGACAATTGATTCAATTCAGCAATAGCCTCATCATATTTTGATAGTTGGTAATATACCTGAGCAATATAAAATCTTACTTTTTCAAACTTTTTATCTTTGATAGATTGAAAAGCCAACAAGGCATTTTCATAATCTTTTTCCATCAAACAGGCATATCCATAATAGTATTTACTTAAAGTTTGATATTCTCCGCCATGTTTTGAAACGGGTTCAAGCTCTTGCTTTGCCTCTTTGAATTTCTTGGTAAATACACAACAAAATCCTTTTCTAAACTGGAACTGATCGCGAATATCCAAACTCACACCGCCAAAATCAACGCTGTGATAATAACTTAATGACGTAGAATATTTTTCCTTCCTGTAATAAAAATCGCCCAATGCCATATTTGCTAGGGAAGATTTTACTGAGTTGGGATTTTGATTCAAAAAACTCACAACAGAGGCAACGGCATCATCGTGTTCTGCTTTCAATTTCGACATTGCGTAGTAGAAAGATGCATCGGTGTTAATTAATGTAGGATTGCTATTTCTAAAATACTCATCAAATTGAGAGATAGCAGCATTATATCTACCTTCCTCGTACAATTCAACTCCCCTATCAAAATAAATTTGAGGATATTGATTTACAGCATGTTGCTGCGCGTTCAATGATGAACACATTAACAATAGAATGAAAAACAGAGATTTTCTCATGATTTCAAAAGTAAGTGCAATGCAAGATTAAACTTTTTGCACTTCTTCACACAAATCAAAGTGCGCTAAAAAGTGTACAGTAAATTAGTTGATTTCTAATTGCAACATATTTGCCAGCTTAATGGCATTTTCATTGTTGTTGAAAAGTTGACCCAATAACTCAATTCGATTAGATCTTTCAATTTCACAAAAATCTTGGGTAAAACAATCTTCTATAAATGAAGCAAATTGAACTGAATTATCTGAAATATGGCACAACCCTTCAACCTGGGTTTCATCAACCATCGCTGTATTTGCCACCACGAATCTTCCACGGTATAGTGAATTCAATAATTTCAATTTGATTCCTGTAGATTGAAATGTAACCATGGCGTTCACATGAGCGCTTTCAATTAATTCCAAGATTTCCTCTGTAGAAATATTTGCCCTAAGCGTAATATTATTGTGCTTTGAAATGGCTTTTATTAATTTTTTTGAGGGATTTGACCCAGAAATAATACATGGTCTGTTTATCAATGGAAAAACTTCTTCTACCAAATAAAGTGCAGCACGGTTATTCTCCGGAACCGACAAATTTCCATGGTACAAAACAAATTCACCCTTCCCCAATCTTGACACCACATCAGTATTGGCATGAAATGCCGGAACATACCGCGCATTTCCATAGGCTTTATTCAAATAATTGGTTTCAGCAGGCGATATTCCTGCAATTCCATTTGCTTGATTCAAAACACTTTCATATTTCCTTAACCGTTTAGCCTCAATCCTAAAGAATAATTTCTTCAAAAAACTATCTTCCGCCTGCTCCAATGCAGCATAATAATTATGTTCAACATTGTGTGCCCTAACTACCCTAATTCTGTCCATTAATAGCGGATGATTCAAATAATACGTAGTATGAAGTCCCTCAAATAAAATTGGCGAATTATCAACCAACAAATTTTGAAATAAATCTTTGTTTTTTCTAGTTTTTACGATGTAAGGTAATTTGCCAAAAAATGGATTTTTATATCTTTTTCGAGAGTAATAAATGGTTTTAAAAGTAACTTTTTCTAAGTCCGGCGCCTTTTCTTTGCCATCATACAAAAACACATGGAGTGTTACAGAAATTCCTAACTTCTGCAAATGCACCAACTTAAAATACATGTCGGTTGAACCTCCGTAATTTGGTGGAAATGGCAAATCAAAAGCGACCACATGAACGTGTTTGAATTTCATAGTTTCCATTAGAAGTAAATGTCGATTAGCCTTTGTGATTCCATTTCCCAATTCCAAACTTGTTTGGCCAATTGACACTGTTCTTTTAACGAATCGTATGCGATTTTATTGGAATATAAATTATCTAAGTTTTCCCTAATGGCATTTTCGCTATATGCAGTTGGCAATCCCACTTGGAAATCTGCCAATAATTTCGTATATTCTGGAAAATCATTCACCAATGAAGGCAATTCAGCAGCCACGTAGTCAAAAAACTTATTATTCAATGAATAATAATAACTTAGCCCTAAATTTTCACTCACATTATACCCTACAAATGCTCTTTTGGTAATTGAGGGAAGTGTTGAAGGCACCACAAATCCAACAAAATGGACCTTGTTTTCTAACTTTAATTGCTTGGTTTTTCTCTTTAACATAGAACTCAAATCCCCTTCTCCAACTATAACCAAATGATAGCTAGTATCAACCAATACATCCAATAAAATTTCTAGCCCCCTCCCCTCGTTCAATGCGCCTTGATACAAAATAAAAGGTTCGTTAGGCAATTCAATATCGCAAAAATCCGTGCTTTCAGAAATTACAGGCATGTTCCTCACAACTGAAACAGGTATGTTATATTTATTCCAAAACCAATCGGCAATTGCGCCACCCACGGTATAAACTGTATTTGAATGTTTGAAAGTGAACTTCTCTACCCACATCCAAAATTTTTGAACACCAGGACGGCTAATCACCTCTGGCACATGCGGAAACATTTCATGGGCATCGTAAAAGTGTTTTTTATTTTTCAATTTACAAACCGCCAAACCTGGCAGAACTGTATCCAAATCTATTGAGCACAATTTATCAAAAGATTGAAAAAATAAATAAAAAAACAAACGAATATTGAATTCTACATAAAACAATTTCCCCGATTGGGAAATGCAGTTCAATCTTTTTTGTTGGTAAGGCTTATTAGTTAATGCTATTGAATCATTTCTCAAACGACCTATGAGCCAAACATCGGCTCCGGCATCGGCCAACGTTGAACAAATTCTGTTCATCCTTTGGTCGTAATTTAAATCGTTTGTTACAGTAAATAGAATTTTCAAGCGCTCAAAAATAATAGATTATTTTCCGTTTTGCCCACTTTCTTTCTATCAATTAGTTCATTCAACACGGCAAAATAATCATCCTTAAATTGGTGTGGCACATTCAAAGAAAAATCATCTAAAGAAATTTCAGTTGCAAGCAATTGAAATATTTGGGTTTGAATGGATAAAATGGTGGGCTTCAATTTGTATTTTTTGCAGTTATCACATTGACCGCAAGGTTCGTTTTTGATTTTCGTAAAGTGTTCAATCCAAAAAACCGACCTGCAATCTTGCAGATTGCTGTAATTCTCCATTTTTTGCACCGCGTTCATTCTTCTGGCTTTTAGCTCTTGAATAACCGACATTTTAAAAGAGGGATACATGGAACGGTCTTCCAAAAGAGTAACCAAAGGATCTTCTGTTCTTGGCAAATATTCAATCATTTTAGCTTTTTGTAATTGGGTTAACCATTGAATAATCTGTGTTTCAGTTGCCCTCACTCTTTTTGCCAACTGTATTTCATAAACAATTGCATGAGCATCAAATATCCCTCCAAAAGACCTTAAAAGGACATCAATAATAGGTTCATAAACGGGGTAGCGCAGCTTAAAGTCGTAAACCGATTGAAAATCGTAAATAAATTTCACCCTTGAAGGTGTTTTTACTCCTTCACTTAATTGCCATTGCCCCATTGATTCAATTGCTTTTGCGGCATAATAAAGTTCGAACATTGGAATTTTATAATTGTCGGCAATTTTCTGAAAGTCTACAGGATAAGATACTTGGTAACCATATCCAGGAGCAATTCCAACGGAATTCATGATTGCATGGTATGCCCTATTGCAGGCTTGTTCTGAGGGATGTTGATTTTCTACATGCTTAAATAATTGGTTCCAATCTTGATGTTGGTGCAGCATAACACAATAGCTCAATTTGCCATCTCTTCCTGCCCTACCTGCTTCTTGATAATAATCTTCAGGCGTTGCTGAGGGCATCATGTGATACACATAACGAACGTCGGGTTTATCTACTCCCATACCAAAAGCATTGGTGCAAACCATCACTCGAACCTTATTTTGAATCCAATCTTGCTGTCGCTTCGATCGTGTAACTGAATCCAATCCACCATGGTAAAAGTGAGCAGAAATATTATTTTTCACTAAAAACCTTGCAATTTCTTGGACTTCCCTTCTTGTATTTGAAAACACGATGCTACAACCTTGCGATTTTTGCAGAGAATTCAACAAGACGCCACTTTTGTTTTCAGTTTCAATGGCGTAAAAAACAAGATTATTTCTATCAAAAGAACCTTGGTGAATTTGCACATTCCTTAATGCCAAACCCTGAACAACGTCATCTTGAATCCATTGTGGTGCACTTGCTGTAAATGCGCAAATTGGAATTTTGGGAATGAATTTTCTAATCTGGGAAATCTTCAGAAACGAAGGACGGAAATCCTTTCCCCACATAGAAACACAGTGTGCCTCATCAACCACGAGTAATTTGATTGGTAAATTCTCTAAATACCCTTCGAAATTCTTGGAAGTTAATCTTTCAGGAGAAACATAAAGCAATTGGTAATGCCCTTTCAACGCATTTTCCATAATGAGCTTTATTTCCGACCACGTTTGTCCGCTGTGAATATATATGGCCGATATCCCCTTGTCTTTGAGTCCATCAACCTGATCTTTCATCAGTGCAATTAATGGAGAAACCACAAGGGTTAATCCGCCTAAAATCAACGCAGGAATTTGAAAACAAATACTTTTACCACCTCCTGTTGGCAACAATGCCAATACATCTTGCTGGTTCAAAATAGCGTGAATAATTTCAATTTGACCCGGCCGAAATTGATTGTATTTCCAATATTTGAGCAAGGTTTGCTCAGGTGTTGCAGACATTTTTAAGGAATCTGTACTTTTAATCGTTCTATGTGCGACAATAAATTTTTAACAAATTGATTTCTGGTTTTTTCGGAAATCTGACTCACCTTGTCACTTTTGGAAATCAGATTATTCAACCATGCTTCGGTTTGTTGGTTGAAATAATCATTCTTGGTTTGAATAAAATTAAAGGTATTATAACCCAAATAACTCGCACTTTTATTGTCTGATTTCAAGTACACACAATTATTACCTATCATTAAATCACAAACGTAAAGAGTATAGTCCATATCTGAATACTCTTTGGTAATAGGATTATATTTTTTTCCCACTTCGGCTTGTTTTTTCACCATTTCAATAAGTTGAATCAATTCGTTCAAAATATTCAGGTATGCTTCTTTGCTTTTGAAAAATCCAGCGGCCCAATAAAATTGCACCTGTTTCAGTGTGCTTTTTAACGTGTCTTCATGCCAAATTTCAGTTGAAGGAATTTTCATAAATGCTTCTCTTGCTTTTGCAGATTCTGCCGCCCATTCAGCTGGTACCACAACATCTTCCACACTCAATCCTTGAAATGCGGGAGAATTCAATGTGGATTTATTCCAATAACACATTTTAAATCTTGCCAATTCAGGGAAAAAGAAATTGTAAAAAACTGGCAAGTCTTCTGCAGCATACGTTACAGTAGCTGAGGGTGAAGATCTCAACCAATCCAAATCTCCATGTAAAATTCTCAAGTAATTTGTAAATGATTCTAAGGTATCGGTTAATTTATTTGCTCTGAACGTTACCATATTGGTATGAGAGGCAATCAAATTCGAGAGTGAGATATTAAATTGTTCGGCTATTTGCAAAGATTCTTCAAGTGAAAAATCAGTTTCACAACGCAATCTACGGTAAATACTATCGAGGCTCATCGACATTCTACTACTTAATTCTTCAGCCAAATTGATATGTGCGGGTACTGAATTCTTCAATAATTCAACAAATGCCATTTGAAATTTTCTTTCTGTCATAATTATTTTTTGCGTTAATCCGTAATTATTAAATCATTTTTAAGGAAATTCAATACTGAAAAAGGATTTTTTCTTAAAATTGATGATTCCCACAACAAAAATGCTCTTTTTTCGCATTTAAACAAGGTTTTTTATGATTTTTTACTTTTTTCGTGTTTTCGTACACTTGTTTAGCAATATAATTACAATGATATTTGCTATATAATTAAACCATAAAATATGAAAAAAACAGTCATTTATTCTTTGTTAATTTTCGCGTTTTTGATGTTAAATATTAACGATTTAAAGTCACAAACAGCTGAAACCCAAAAACCTAGTATTGCCGTTGTAGACTTCGATAGCCGAGCGCATCAGATGAATCAGCAGCAAGTTATTCAGTATTTAATTAATGAACTTATCCGTATTGGTCAGTATGAAGTAATGGATAAATACGACATTGAATATCTTGCAAAAAGAGACACATTAAAGTTAAGTGGCTGCTACTCTAAAATTTGTTTGCAAGACATTGGAAAAAGATTAAAAGTAGACAAAATGATTACCGGTTCTATTTCAGAATTGGGAAACAACATTGCTGTTACTTTTAGGGTGTTGGATGTAAACAAAGGAGTTTTTGAAAAAATGAAAACCAGAGAGTTCTTATTAATTCAAGGAAATGACTTTCAAATGATACGTATTGTGTTGAATGAATTGTTTGATATTCCAAATGATAAGGACATGGTTGATAAATTAACCAAAGTGTCTGAATTGGATAATTCTATTAACAATCCATACGAATTGCGTTTACAAAACGACGGTCCTAGAATGGGCGGTGTGTTTTTAACAGGAGTTGGTGCTGCTGTTTTAAAAGCGCCGGAAGCCAAAGGTGGTTATTCAGGAGGATATGGCTCAACTGCTGCCATGTTCCAATTTGGTTACCAATTTGAAAAACAATATTTGAACGAAGGTAATTTTCAAGCTTTGTTTGAATTTGTACCTATGATCACAGGATTGGATCAAGGAAGATTTATTCCAAGTATCAACTTCCTGAACGGAATTCGTAATAATACCACAGGTTGGGAATTTGCATTTGGACCAAACTTTTCTTTTGGGAGTTATGCAAAAGGATATTGGGATAATCCAAGCAATACAACAGATTACTCAACGGGTTCCTTTTTATTAGAGGGTAGCGAGGATGCAAAAGCCTTTATAATAAAAAATCCAAATGCAAGTATAGAAGAACGCCCTGATAGCCGTGGTGATGTTCAAATTATTACCGGATTCCTATTTGCTGCGGGTAAAACTTTCCGCTCTGGGAAATTAAATTTACCTATCAACATTTTCTTTATGCCAAGTACGTATGGTATGCGTTGGGGTGTTTCTGTAGGTTGGAATGGAAAAGAACGCAGAATGTTGCGTCAAGATTAATATAAATAAAGCAATATAGAAAAAGGCTGTTTCAATTGAAACAGCCTTTTTTGTTTTTAAATGTTTTATTAGGTGTCTTTAGTTGGCAAGTTGACCATCTTTCAACACAATTTGGCGGTCGGCCATTTGAGCCAATTCAGGATTGTGTGTTACGATGATAAAGGTTAGATTAAAATCATCCCTCATTTTGAAAAATAATTCATGAATAAATTTTGCATTTTTAGAATCTAAATTACCACTTGGCTCGTCGGCAAGTATTACTTTGGGATTCATAATTAGCGCCCTCGCTATGGCAACACGTTGTTGTTCGCCACCAGACAATTGCGATGGTTTGTGCTCTAAACGCTCACCAAGTCCCAAATAAGTGAGTATTCTGATTGCCTCAGTTTTTGCTTCGCTCATTGATTTCTTAGCAATCAGCATCGGAACAATTACATTTTCAATGGCCGAAAACTCAGGTATCAATTGATGAAACTGAAATACAAATCCAATATTTTTATTCCTAAAATCGGCCAGTTGATTTCCTTTGAGATTAGAAATATCTTTTTCTTCAAAAAATATTTCACCCGCCGTTGGGGCATCTAGGGTACCCAACAAATGCAACAAAGTACTTTTTCCTGCACCGCTTTCGCCAGTTATACAAACAATTTCTTTGGCTTGAATTTCAAGGTCAATACCTTTCAAAACGGCTAGTTGATTGTACTTTTTTTGAAGATTCTTACACGAAATCACGATGTTTTAGTAAAATGTTTATGGAATGGGCTCAAAGTTAGTTATTTTTGCAAGCGAAATAGCAAAATATCTGGAAAAGATCTTATGAACATACATGAATATCAAGCAAAAGAAATCTTAAAAAAATACGGTGTTGCCATACAAAACGGATTTATTGCAGAAACTCCTGCGGAAGCAAAAGCAGCTGCAGAGCGTGTAAAAACTGAATTCGACAGTGGTTGGTGTGTGGTGAAAGCCCAAATCCATGCTGGAGGAAGAGGAAAAGGTAAAATTCAAGGCTCAGAACAACGTGGAGTACAAGTAGCAAAATCTGCAGATCAAGCAGCTGAAATTGCACAAAACATGTTGGGTGGTACATTGGTAACAATTCAAACTGGTGAGTCTGGAAAATTAGTGAACAAAGTTTTGGTTGCCCAAGATGTATTCTATCCTGGCGCAAATGAACCTAAAGAATACTACATGAGTGTTTTACTTGACCGTCAAAAGAAACAAAATGTAATCATTTATACCACCGAAGGTGGAATGGATATTGAAGAAGTTGCTGACCACAGTCCTGAAAAAATTCACAGAGAATGGATCAACCCTGCAACAGGTTTACAACCTTTCCAAGCGCGTAAAATTGCATTCAATTTGGGTCTTGAAGGAAAAGCATTCAAAGAAATGGTAACTTTCGTAACTGCACTTTACAGAGCTTACGACGAAACAGATTCTGCCATGTTCGAAATTAATCCTGTGTTAAAAACTTCTGACGACCGTATTATTGCTGTTGACGCCAAAGTAGATCTTGACGACAACGCTTTGTATCGCCACAAAGAATTTTTAGAGTTACGCGATTTGGCTGAAGAAGATCCAACTGAAGTTGAAGCAGGCAAATACAACCTAAACTATGTGAAACTTGACGGAAACGTTGGTTGCATGGTAAACGGTGCAGGTTTGGCAATGGCCACTATGGACATTATCAAATTAAGCGGTGGTGAACCGGCTAACTTCTTAGATGTTGGAGGTACTGCTAACGCTGAAACTGTTGAAGCTGGCTTTAGAATTATCATGAGCGACCCTAACGTAAAAGCAATCTTGATCAACATATTTGGTGGTATTGTTCGTTGTGACCGTGTTGCAAATGGTGTAGTTGAAGCTTACCGCAAAATTGGTGAAGTTCAAATTCCTATCATTGTTCGTTTACAAGGAACAAATGCGGAAGAAGCAAAAAGAATTATCGACGAAAGTGGCTTGAAAGTATACTCTGCAATTGCATTGCACGAAGCTGCTGATTTGGTTGAAAAAGTACTTAACGGAACTTTGACAGCTTAATTAATATAACATTATCCTATTTTAAAAGGCCGCCATTAGGTGGCCTTTTTTATACAATTCACATTTGTGGAAAGCCTTTGTTATTTGTTTACATAATTTATCACAAACTTTGCACTTTTCATTTATACATGCTCACAACTTTCCTTTTTTCGGCACTTTCTATAATTTCTTCCAATGACGGAATCATAGAGCGTACCCAAGATAGTTCTAAAAATAAAAGCTGGGTATATGGTGCCGATTTCAAAGCTAATTTTTCATTGGCGAACTCTTCCCCAAACTGGACAAGTGGTGCTTCCAATAACATTACCATTACCGGAATAGTCAATGCTTATGCCTATTTGAAGAAAAATAAAATGAGCTGGGATAATTCATTTAAAATGAACTTAGGTCTTATTGCCAATAGGCAAAGTGATATTTTTGGTGAGGGATATTGGAGCATGCGCAAAAATATTGACAACTTATTCGTAGATAGTAAATTTGGTCGTGAATTTCCCGAATATCCCTCATTATCCATTTATGGAGGATTGAATTTCCAAACCCAAATGCTCAATGGATTTGTTTTTGGGAAAGACATAACAGGAAGAGAAACCAAAACACTTACTTCAAGTTTTTTAAGTCAAGGGCAAACCCAATTGGCTATTGGCACAGAAAATAAATTTGGGCAAACTTATTATGTTCGTTTGGGGTATTTGGCTCTAAAACAAACCTATTTGATCAATCAAAATTTATATTTAATTAGACAAGAAGAAACCATTGCCAGGGTAAAAAAAGGGCAATTTATAGACAATGAAATTGGAATGCAGGTTCAAATGGGTGCAAATAAATTTCTCGATGCGAACAAAATATTCTCAATGAAATTCAATTACTTGGGATTTATCCCTTATCAATCTAAACAAGCCTTGCTGGATAGCAGGATAGATATGAGCATTTTAGCTAAAATTACCAAATATGTCAATTTTAACTATACCCTCATTGCCCTTTTCGACAAGGATTTGGTAAAATCAGGTGCCTCTGCTTGGCAAAATAGTTGGGTGTTTGGTATTGGATACCTCTACCGAATTTAATGCTCGCTGGTGGTGTGGAACTTGATATCTGGATATTTATCAATCGCAGTTCTTAAAATATATCCAGTTTCTGCCAAAAACACGGGTCTACCATCTTTATCGTAAGCAATGTTATTTTGACGGTATTTCATAAAGTCTTTCAAATCGGCTTCAGATCCTGTCATCCAGCACGCTTTATTGATCACCCTTGCTTCAAACCTACATTTGGCATTGTATTCATGTTCTAAGCGATATTGCAATACTTCAAATTGAAGTTCACCCACTGTACCCACAAATTTTCGGCTACCCATTTCTTGAACAAACAAACTAGCCAAACCTTCGTCTGTTAACTGTTGAATGCCTTTTTCCAATTGTTTACTTTTCATTGGGTCAAGGTTTATCAATTCTTTGAAAATCTCAGGTGAGAAACTTGGAATTCCTTTGTACGTGAAGTTTTCTCCTTCGGTTAGCGTATCGCCAATTTTGAAGTTTCCTGTGTCGTACAAACCAACAACGTCGCCTGGATAAGCATCTTCCATGACTTCCTTCGATTGGGCTAAAAACATGTAGGGATTTGCAAATTTGAATTGCTTTTCTAATCGCACATGTTTGTAGTTTTTATTTCTCTCAAACTTACCAGAGCAAACGCGCAAAAACGCAATTCTATCGCGGTGTTTTGGATCTAAATTGGCGTGTATTTTAAAAACAAACCCTGAAAATTTAGGTTCGTTTGGCGCTACTTCTCTGAGAGATGTGGCACGAGGCAATGGATTTGGAGCAATTTCAACAAACGTATCTAGCAATTCTTGAATACCAAAATTATTCAAAGCCGAACCAAAGAAAACAGGAGCAATTTGAGCATCCAAATAATAATCCATGTCCAAATCGCCATAAACGCCTTCGATCAATTCAACATCTTCGCGCAATTTAGAAACGTCTTTGGCATTCAAAATACCTTCTAACTTAGAGTCGTTTACCCCATCAATTTTAATCATGTCATCGGCCTTCTTTGTTTTGTTACTTTCAAACAAATTCAACGTCTGATTATGCAATAAATATACTCCTTTAAAGTCTCTACCACCATTAATTGGCCAACTCAAAGGATGTACACCAATATTTAATTTTTCTTCTAATTCATCTAACAAATCGAATGGATCTTTACCATCTCGGTCCATTTTATTGATAAATACAATTACAGGAGTTTTGCGCATTCGGCAAACTTCCATCAAACGTTCGGTTTGTTCCTCTACCCCTTTCACACAGTCAATCACCAAGATAACACTATCAACAGCCGTTAAAGTTCTGTATGTATCCTCAGCAAAATCTTTGTGACCAGGAGTATCCAAAATATTTACCCAGCTATTTTTATACGGGAAAGTCATTACCGAAGTAGCAACAGAAATACCACGTTGCTTTTCAATTTCCATGAAATCTGAAGCAGCGGTTTTTGTAATTTTATTGGATTTGACCGCACCCGCTGTTTGAATTTGACCACCAAATAAAAGAAACTTCTCCGTTAAGGTAGTTTTACCAGCATCAGGATGCGAAATAATAGCAAAGGTTTTTCTTTTGGCAATTTCCGATTCGTACATAAAGGTGCAAAGTTACATAAATTGATTTAGATGAATTTAGTTTTGTTTCTCTTTCCTTACCTTCGTATTATGTCTTCGGTTCTTATTGTTGCGGCAACAAAAAACGATGTCCCTCAAATTTTGGATATTGTAAATCATTATATTGAAAATGATACCTGCATTTACGATTTAGAACCAAGAGCCCTTGAAAAACAAATGGAATGGTTTGAAAATCAAACTTCAAACAACTATCCTGTTTTGGCTGCCAAAATTGACAATCAATTGATTGGATTTGCTTCCTATTCGCAATTTAGACCCAAGGTGGGATATAAATTCTGCATGGAACATTCTGTTTATGTGGCACATAATCAAAAAGGAAATGGCGCTGGAAAAATGCTTTTACAAACTTTAATTAATATTGCCGAAGAACAAAAAATCCATACGCTTATTGGGGGAATTGATGCCAACAACCAAAATAGTATTGAATTTCACAAACAATTTGGTTTTGAAATTGTAGGACGAATGAACGAAGTTGGATATAAATTTGACCGTTGGCTGGATTTGGTTTGGATGCAAAAAACGATTTGACGATTACAATCCGTTTTCCGAATTAAATTTCTTCACCAATGGGTTCATAATTTTGGTCCATGCCGGGTAAACCAGACTCAAAACCATCATTCCAGGATATCCTGTTGGCATTTGAGGTGCATTTTCAAGACTCCTTAATTCTTGGTATTTCTTGGTAGATTTGGCGTGGTGGTCGGAATGTCGCGACAATTCAAACAGCAACAATCGGCCAATAATATGATTGGAATTCCATGAATGTTTTTCAGTTACAATTTCATACATCCCCGATTCCGTTTTTTGCCTGACCAATCCATAATGTTCAATATAGTTGATGGTTTCTAAAAGAATAGCTCCCAAAAACCCAGCCAGCCTCATCATTATTGCGGCCTCAAGTCCCCCAAGAAAATAAATCCCTCCTAAAAAACCCAACTGAATTATCTGAAATTGCAACATTTGATTTGAGGGATGAAATTTAGGCAGATTCAATCGTTTTAGCCTTTCAAACTCCAAATTCCACGCCGAAATCCATACAAAAAACATAGACCTAAACCAAAACGAGTAAATGGGTTCATTGTAGCGACCTGAAGAAGGATCTTCAGGAGTACCAACATATTTGTGATGTCCTCGGTTATGTTCAATGAAAAACTGCAAATAAAAAGAGGTTAACAGAAGCATTTTTGCCAAAAACTGATCAAACCAATTTTGCCTATGGCCGAGTTCATGGGCCACATTGATGCCATAAGTTCCACACATGATACCCATGGCAAATGCTCTTCCAAATAACTCTAGGAAAGATTGATTTACAGAAGAATACGCATCGGTAATGTACCAGTAAACAAAAAACAGATGAATGGGAACAACCGCATAAATTACGATGTCGTACATTTTGTTATTTACTGCATTTTGGGCCAAATCGTCTTGTCCAAATTTGCCACCATGGTTTAAAATTAATTCTAGAACGGGAATGATTCCAAACACAAAAAATGCGGCAAACCATGTCATGAGTCCTTGCGATTGAAACGAAATTGCCACGGACGCGGCTGGCAATAATGAAATGATATAGCGAAAAGGTATAAAATTCATAGCGAATACAATAATAGCAAATAAGATAAATAAATATTGTTTTTTTATTATTATTCACAAAAAAGGTTGAGTTATGATATAAATTCACGAAATTTGCGCAATTTTTAATTTGAACATGTCTTCACTGCGCAACATTGCAATCATTGCACACGTTGACCACGGTAAAACTACTTTGGTTGACAAAATGCTTCACCAAGCCCAACTTTTTCGTGAGAATCAAGAAGTTGGAGAATTAATTCTCGACAACAACGATTTAGAGCGTGAGCGTGGTATTACCATTCTTGCTAAAAACGTAAGTGTTATTTGGAAGGGTACAAAAATTAACATCATTGACACTCCAGGTCACGCCGATTTCGGTGGTGAGGTTGAACGTGTGTTAAATATGTGTGATGGCGTATTGCTTTTGGTTGATGCATTTGAAGGTCCAATGCCTCAAACCCGTTTTGTATTGCAAAAAGCACTTGCACTTGGTAAAATACCTATTGTTGTAATTAACAAAGTAGACAAACCAAACTGTGATCCTGACAAAACCCATGACGAAATTTTCGATTTGTTTTTCAATTTGGAAGCAAACGAAGACCAATTAGATTTTACTACCGTTTTCGGTTCTGGTAAAAATGGTTGGTTTGGTCCTGATTTCAGAACCCCAACGGAAGATTTATCTTTCTTGATGGATACTATAATTGAAGTAATTCCTGAGCCTATTGTTGAAGAAGGAACAGTTCAATTACAAATTACAAGCTTAGATTTCAGTAGTTATACGGGTCGTATTGCGGTTGGTAGATTGAAGCGTGGACATTTGAAAGAGAACATGCCTATTACTTTGGTAAAAAGAGATGGAAAACTCGAGCGTCAACGTGTGAAAGAACTTTATACATTTAGTGGACTTGGTAAATTAAAAACTAATGAAGTTTTTGCGGGGGACATTTGTGCAATTACAGGGATAGAAAACTTTGAAATTGGCGATACCATTGCCGATTTCGAAAACCCAGAAGCATTGCCAACAATGAAAATTGATGAGCCAACAATGAGCATGTTGTTTGCCATTAACAATTCTCCATTCTTTGGTAAAGAAGGAAAGCATGTTACGTCTCAAAAAATTCGTGAGCGTTTATACAAAGAAACTGAGAAAAACTTGGCATTGAGAGTAGAAGATACAAACAGTGCAGATCAATTCTTGGTTTTTGGTAGAGGTATTCTTCACTTAGGCGTATTGGTTGAAACAATGCGTAGAGAAGGTTACGAATTACAAGTAGGACAACCCCGTGTAATCTTGAAAGAAATTGACGGCAGAAAACACGAACCTATTGAAATTTTAACAGTTGACGTACCAGATTACCACAGTGGTAAAGTAATTGAATATGTAAGCCAACGCAAAGGTGAAATGTTGAGTATGGTACCAAAAGGAGATATGGTAAGATTAGAGTTTGAAATTCCTTCAAGAGGTTTGATGGGATTAAGAAATAACTTGCTTACAGCTACCCAAGGTGAAGCAATTATGGCCCACCGTTTCAAAGCATTTGAACCATGGAAAGGCACTATGCCTTCCCGTATTAATGGTGTTTTGATTTCTAAAGACAAAGGTTTTTCTACTGGATACAGTATGGATAAATTGAAAGACCGTGGAAATTACTTTATCCATCCAGGTGCTGATATTTATACAGGTCAAATTGTTGGTGAACACATTAAGCCAGGAGATTTGGTTTTGAATTTGTGCACTGCAAAACAAATGACCAACTTCCGTGCTGCGGGTAAAGACGACAATACCGTTTTGGCGCCACCAAAGGAATTCAATTTGGAAGAAGCAATGGAATACATTCAGGAGGACGAATACGTAGAGGTAACACCTGAAAATATTCGCTTGAGAAAAATCATCCTTGACGAAAACGAACGTAAACGTGCAGGAAGTAAAGCCTTACTTGGATAAAAATAACTTATATTCGCAAAAACATAAATAACCATGAAATTTGATATAGCTGTCATCGGAAGTGGACCTGGTGGTTACGTAGCTGCCATCCGCGCTTCTCAGTTGGGCAAAAAAGTTGCCATCATCGAAAAAGCCGATTTAGGCGGAGTTTGTTTAAACTGGGGTTGTATTCCAACCAAAGCACTTATTAAAAGTGCCCAAGTTTTTGATTACATTAGTCACGCTGCAGATTATGGAATTACCGTTGGTGAATTCAAATCTGACTTCGATGGTATGATCAAACGTAGCCGCGGTGTTGCCGATGGAATGAGCAAAGGAATTGCCTTCTTAATGAAGAAGAACAAAATTGAAGTCATCAAAGGAAGTGCGAAATTGGCCGGAAAAGGCAAAATTTCTGTTACCGACGCCGATGGAAATTCTTCAATTGTTGAAGCCGACCATATTATTTTGGCTACTGGTACACGTTCACGTGAACTTCCTTCTGTGAAAATGGACGGAACCCATGTAATTGGATACCGTGAAGCAATGGTATTGCCAAAACAACCTAAAGAAATGGTAATCATTGGTTCAGGTGCAATTGGTATGGAGTTCGCATATTTCTACAACACAATAGGAACAAAAGTAACCATCGTTGAATTCATGAACCGAATTCTTCCTATCGAAGATGAAGACGTTTCTAAATCAATGGCAACAATTTACAAGAAGAAAGGCGTTACTGTTATGACCGAAAGTAGTGTTGAAAAAGTTGACGTAGTTGGCGATCGTTGTGTTGTAACAGTGAAAACCAAAAATGGCGAAGAAAAACTTGAATGTGATATCGTTTTAAGTGCGGCAGGTGTTCAAACAAATCTTGAAAACCTTGGACTTGAAGAAATGGGTATCAAAACAGATAAAGGAAAAGTAATGGTTGATGATTTCTATCAAACTTCTGCTCCTGGCGTTTACGCCATTGGCGATATCGTTCCTGGTCCTGCGTTGGCTCACGTTGCAAGTGCTGAAGGCATTATATGCGTTGAAGCAATTGCGGGTCATCACCCAGAACCATTAAACTACGGTAATATCCCAGGTTGTACTTATACCCACCCTGAAGTTGCAAGTGTTGGTTTAACTGAAGCGCAAGCGAAAGAAAAAGGAATTGAAATTCGTGTGGGTAAATTCCCATTCAGCGCAAGCGGTAAAGCTGCTGCTAGCGGTGCAAAAGACGGATTTGTAAAAGTAATTTTCGACAAAAAATACGGAGAATGGTTAGGCTGCCACATGGTAGGCGAAGGCGTTACCGATTTCATTATTGAAGCAGTTGTTGCCCGTAACCTTGAAACTACAGGTCATGAAATACTTAAATCTGTTCACCCTCACCCTACAATGAGTGAAGCAGTTATGGAAGCTGTTGCTCTAGCGTATGATGAGTGTATCCACTTATAATACAAACTATTTTTATAATCAAAAAGGCCGCGTTTTGCGGCCTTTTTTGTTAACTTTGCTCCCCAATGAAAATTCATCGTTTTACCTTTAATCCTTTGCAAGAAAACACCTACATCGCATGGTGTGAAGAAACATTGAACTGTGCCATCTTCGACGCCGGGAATTACGATTATTCTG
Organism: Flavobacteriales bacterium; assembly: GCA_947487175.1. GTDB lineage: Bacteria > Bacteroidota > Bacteroidia > NS11-12g > UBA955 > VMCP01. Next base: position 47,941 of record CANKVM010000001.1, read on the forward strand.
AACATGAACAAATTCGTGCTTTTATTGATAAATTAGGACTCACTCCTACCCACCTGCTTGGAACCCATGCACATATTGACCACATTTTTGGCAATTGGTGGATTAAACAAGTTTATAACATTCCCTATTACCTTCATAAAGATGATGTGATTATGATCGACAGATCTGAAACCATGGCATCACTTTGGAATTTAAATTATACCACATCTCCCCAACCAGACTTCTTTTTAGAAGGAGGTCAAACTATTCAAGTTGGAAATGGAGAATTGGAAGTTCGTTTTGTGCCAGGACATGCACCTGGACATGTAATTTTTGTTTCTCACACAGATGAATGGGCCGTTGTTGGCGATACCATTTTTGAGGGCAGTATCGGTAGAACCGACTTACCCGGTGGAAACCACGATTTACTTATTCAAAAAATTAAAGAAGAAATATTTACCCTTCCCGATAATTTTACCCTTTACCCAGGACATGGGGTTGATACCACTGTAGACAATGAAAAACAAAATAATCCGTTTTTCTAATTCATAAAATTAAATGTCAATGACAAATTTGCGCAACAATCTAGATTTTATAGCTACCCTGTTTTTTGAAGCAGGTGTAACAAATTGGATTGTTAGCCCAGGTTCTAGAAATGCACCTATTGTGGCGGGATTGATTCGTCACGGTGGATTTACATTACACAGTTTTCCCGATGAAAGAGCTGCTGCCTTTGCTGCGATGGGTATGTCAATTGCCAATCAATACCCTTGTGGCGTAATTTGCACAAGTGGAACTGCAGCCGCGAACTTTTATCCTGCCGTTTGCGAAGCCTTTTACCAGCGCGTGCCAATGGTTGTAGTTACTGCCGATAGACCTGAGTACTTGATTGATCAGTGGGATGGTCAAACCATCCACCAAACCAATATTTACGAACCTCATATTCGTTCTTCATTCTCTATCAATGCGAACAATGAATCCTTTTTAGAACTTGAAAGCACAATTTATGAAGCTGTAAAAATTACGCAATTTCGTGTTGCAGGACCCGTTCATATAAATATTGCACTAGAAGATCCCATTTACAGCGAAATGGATCAACCTTTCTATCAAACTCAACCTTCAAAACCTTTTATTTATCACCATGCTGTTACCCCTCCGGTTCCAGCCGATTTCATTCAGAAAATCCTTTCTAATAAACATATCCCTACTAATCCAAAAATATTGATCTTGGTAGGACAACACCACCCCTCTGAATCGCTTTCAAGTGCCCTTAGTTTGATTCAAAACAAATTCCCTACCCTGAGTGACATTTGTAGCCATCAGATTGGATACGGCATACAGCAGTGGGATTTGGCCTTAACTTCTGAGGGATTCAAAGAAGAATTACTTCCAGATATTCTTGTTACAGTGGGAATGGCAATGATAAGCAAACCGCTTAAGAAAGCATTAACCAATGCCAAACTAACTCACTTACATATTACAGAATCTGGTGAAGTAGGCAACCCATTTCATACTATTCCAATTATTCTATCGCACCACGATGCCGATTTTCTAACTGCATTGTATTTGCACTCCGAGGAAAATGAATCGTACTTGAATTTATGGAAACAGACTACAAACAAAGCAAATACTAAGAAGTTCGAAGGCCATTACCTCCAAGAATTTAATGCAGTGAAGCTCATTATGGAGCAATCTTCAGAATCTATGGCATTACATTTTGGGAATTCCATGAGCATTAGATATGCTTCTTGGGTTGGAAGTACCAAAGCCAAAGTATTTGGAAATAGAGGAACCAGTGGTATCGATGGAAGTTTAAGTACTGCCGTAGGTTATGCAATTGCAAACCCAAATACAACAACTGTTTGTATACTTGGCGATATTTCTTTCATCTACGACGCCCATGGCATGTGGACCACACAATTTCCCTCTAATTTAAAAATAGTGGTATTAAACAACAAGGGTGGACAAATTTTCAATTGGATAGATGGCCCGAGTAAAGAACCTAAATTGATGCCATTTATAGAAACTCCTCAAGATTACAATATTTCCAAGTTGTGTAATTTCTATAAAGTTGAACATCAAAGTACTGAAAAAATAACAATCGACACTTACAACAATTTTATTACCGGCAAAAGTCAATGCCTTGAAATCATTACTAAATAATTCATACCATGCGTAAGATCATTTTCATATTCCTTTTTACATTAAGCACAATCCAAATTGGGTTAGGTCAAAACGTTAAAATTAAAAGTGTTTTATTTGTTGGCAACAGTTATACTGGGGTAAACGATTTACCCAATTGGGTTCGTTTGGTTGGAGCAAGCCAAGGAGATACTTTTGAGGTAACTAGCTTTGCGCCAGGTGGCAGAACTTTCCAAGGACATTCTCAAGATCCACAGTTAATGATGCTCATTCAACAAAAAAATTACGATGCCGTTATTCTACAAGAACAAAGTCAACTCCCCTCTTTTCCAACTGATCAGGTTGAAGCAGAGTGTTTTCCTTTCGCTAAATCGCTCGTAGACAGCATTCGCGCAAACAATCCATTTGCTAAAATAGTCTTTTATATGACCTGGGGCAGAAAAGATGGAGACGCACAAAATTGCCCAAATTGGCCTCCCGTTTGCACATTCAAAGGAATGAATCAGTTGTTGCACGACCGATACATGCAAATGGCAAAAGACAATTTCACTTGGGTAGCTCCGGTAGGTTCTGTTTGGAGGGACATTCGCGATACAACCTCTATCAATCTTTACCAAACAGATGGAAGCCATCCATCATTTGAAGGTACGCATTTGGCAGGGCTTACCATTTATCAAGCTTTGTTTCAAAAGAAAATTAATGAACCCTGCTTTGTTGGTTCGTTGAATCAAACTAACCACAATCAAATAAAAAATACCTCGACTGCCATTTTTAACGATAGCATTCAAAAATGGAATTACGATACTTGTAAAGTACCCATGCAATTCGAATATAACATGCTAAAGAATGTGAGCAGCGACAGCTGCTTTCTCAAATTAAATGCAATACACAAAGATCCTAGAGCCGACTATTATTGGTATTTAAAAGGCTCAGGAAACAAATTCAACAAAATAGGCAGCAGTTTTTCTATTGATTCAATAAAAGTGAGTAAAAACAGCCAAATTTATTTAAAGGTAAAAAATGCTTGCGGTACAGATTCTAGTATGCAGAAATTTGTATTTGTATCGGTTCAATCGATCAAAAACACAGTGAGATTGAAATGCATTGAAACCAGTATTGGTAAAGAAATTTCAATACCAATTAAGTCTAAATCAGGCTCAATTCAATTGGTTGATATTCAGGGTCGAATTGTGGATACAAAAGCAATTGGAAATAACAGTTTATATACCGTTCCCAAAGTAAAATCAGGGATATATTATTTATTCATGAATCACACCTTGGTGTTCAAGTTAATCGTAGATTAATTATTTAAAACGCTGAATATCGCGGGCAATGTCTTTCTCCTTCAAATCGTCGCGCTTGTCGAAGGTTTTCTTACCTTGTCCCAAACCGATTTCCATTTTGAAAATGCCACGTTCATTTTCATACAAACGGATAGGAAAAACGGTATATCCTTTTGATTTGATTTTCATTTCAATTTTACGCAATTCTCTTTTATTCAATAAAAGTTTCCTATCGCGCATGGGTTCGTGGCTGTTATAACTTGCTAAGCTAAATTCAGAAATATGGATGTTTTTTAGAAACAGTTCACCATCTTGCAAAACACAATAACCATCGCCCATATTGACCGAATTATTGCGAATAGATTTCACTTCTGTTCCCACCAATTGCATGCCGGCCTCATAGGTTTCCTCAATATGAAAATTGAATCTCGCACGTTTATTGGAAATTTCAATTTTCTTTATACCCTTAGCCATTGATGATTTGATTTACAAGCCTTTCGAGCTTTTCCTTTTTTAATATTTTTTGTCCTTGTTCGCCTTCTGCAACGATTCTTTCTCCTACCCTAGCCACAAATGTGCAATCGATTTGATGTCCCTCAAGAACAGAAACGGTTGCAATAAATTCAATCGTATCGCCTAGCATCGCTGGTGATTTGTGTCTGATATTCAAAAATGTACCGATTCCTTCTTCATCTGCTTCTTTCATTTGAAGGACAAATTGTCGGCAGACCCATTCGGCATCTCTGCCAAGTGCAAACGTGCTATAAAAAGGATGTACATTTCCGGTTTCGAAGGTTGCCAAATCTGATTGTTCAACAGTGTGAACAAGGCGCATGGTATGGCCAACCTCGAAAATATTTTTCATTTAAGGAGTTCAACCAGCTCTTTGCAATTGATTTCCATATGCGAAGCATCGTAGGTGCATTCCCCTTTTTCCACCCAAATAACTTGAGGTGATTCGTGATGAACGCTCAGTTTATCAGCAGTAGCATTGGACACATCGCGGTAAGCAATTAAGTCTAAATAATAAAAATTAGCCTTTTCGTAAAAGTCACTTTCTAATTTCTCCAAACGATTCAATGCCATTGTACTAATGGAACAACGTGTTGAGTGTTTGAATATTACAGATGATTTGTTGTTAGAATCTAAAATTATAGCATCTAACTGTTCAATGGAATTTAGCGCTTTCCATTTATTGTTCATAGCGAACGATTAACGGGTTTTGAACGTTTTAGTCCCCAATGAAGGACACTGGTTCTTTTTTGAAGTTCCACAAGAAGTGATAAAAAGTGTGGCAATTCCAACAACGACGATTAACTTTGCGATTTTCATGGTTTCTAATATTTACTGCAAATTAAACAAATTTGATGCCAAAACAGAAGACATTTCCGAAATAAATTCAAAAATAATCGGTGAACTTCCTCTGAACCTAGGCAAACTCCAAAAATTACATGGAGATTTCTTTCCTATTGCAGCAACCCAACACGAATTACAGAAGAAAGCACTGAAAAAAATTCCGAGTTTTATTCATGCTGGTTGTATCCTCGAAAAACGAGCATACGAGCAATGTACTTCTGAGGATGTTGCCATTTGGAAAGCCCATTTCTTTCCCTCAAAAAAGCTTTTGAGCTTAACCGGCGGACTTGGCGTTGACGAATGGGCATGGGCCAAATCTGGAACCCAGGTAACATCGATCGATATTGATTCAAACTTAAATCATTTGGCAAAATACAATTTCGATAAACTCAATGTTGAAATTAACCGACAAACCTCCGACGCCAACGATTTTATAACTTCTAATAATTTAAGCAATTACGACTTAATATACATTGATCCCGACCGCAGAGACGGCAACACCCGAATCACGAATCAAGTTGCGAGTTACAGTCCCAACATCTTTGAAATCATTCAAAACAATCAACATAAAAACCTCAATTGGCTCATCAAATTGAGTCCAATGGTTGACACCGATTTTATTGAAAACTATCTTCCAGGAAATAAAAGCTATTACGCCATTGTTGTAAAGCAAGAAGTGAAAGAGCTGTTGGTTCATGTTCAATTTACAGAGAGTCAATCAAAAACAAAAAGAGAAGTCGTTTCAATTGATGGATGCAAATACACATATTCTAGTCAAGTTTTCAATCCAGAGAGTTTAGCCCCTTCAAATATGGATTACATATTCGAGCCTAATGGAGGAATGATGTGTTTGAAATTGAATCGTGATTTATACCAATTGGATGGATTTACGCCACTGAATGTTCAGCATACTTTTTTCAAATGTAAGATCGAGTTTCCTTCTGAAATGGGACGATCATTTGTTCCCATTCATGACGAACCTATTTGTGGGGGATTGAATAAAATTGGCAAAACTATAAAAACTGAATTTAATATTAATGCTGCTTCAATTACTGCAAGGGAATGTAAACTTTCTACTGAAGAAATAAGAAAAAGTTTAGGGATAAAAGAAAGTGACACCCATTTTTTAATACTAACAAAGAGGGGAAATGACTTTTTGGCTTGGGTATGTGTAAAGCTTACTTAGAACAACGACTCACGTAGTCTTCTAATGCCGCAACCATGCTTGGAATTCCTGGAGCAGGGGCAGTGATATCTAAGATTAAGTTATGTTCGGCAATGGCAGCTTGGGTACTTGCACCAAAACCTGCAATTCTCGTTTTATTCTGAATGAAGTCTGGAAAGTTATCGTAAAGGCTTTTGATATCTGCAGGACTAAAGAACACCAAGATATCGTAAAATACTTCTTTCAAATCGCTCAAATCTGAGCTAACCGTTCTGTAAATGATGCATTCAGAAAAATCAAATCCATTTTCGTTAAAGTAATCGGGAATGCTTGATTTACGAATATCAGAGCACGGAAATAAGAATTTCTCTTTTTTATGCGTTTTGAATAAGGTTAAAAAATCTTTTTCGTTTCCTTTAGACGTAAACATTTTACGTTTTCTAGGAACAATATACTTTTGAACGTAATTAGAAACATTTTCATTGATTGAGAAATACTTTGTTTCCGCCGACATTTCAATTTTCATTTCAGCCGCTAACGAAAAGAAATAATCTACTGCATTTTTCGAATTAAAAATAATGGCAGTAAAATCAGCAAAATTTACTTTTTGCTTTCTAATTTCCTTTGGGGTAAGCGGTTCAATATGAATGAAGGCACGAAAATCAATTGTAAGTTTGTGCTTTTTCGCAAACTCCTCATACACATTTTTCCCCGGCTCTGGAGGTGGCTGAGTGATCAGAATATTCTTAACTTTAATCTCTCTTTCGGCTGTCATGTCTATAAATTACTTTTGATATATTTGAAAAGCAGTAAGTATGGAATAACTTCCAAGGTGCAAAAATACAAAATTGCAACGAAAGAACGATAATTATCTTGGAATAGCCCCAACAATTGTATAATCAATCTCGTAATTATCCATATTATAAGTATTGTAAGTACAATTAAAGACAAGTTAATATTCTGTAATTGAGACCCGTTATAATAGATAAGAATGAAAATGGGAATCATTACAACACCAAAAATAAGATTTACATTTATTTGACGTTGCATTTGACGTTTCCACAATTCTGCCAATTCCAAACTTGATGTAAAAGTAAATTGCATAAAATAGTGAATTAGAAAAAGCAATGAAACAAATAAAAGTGCAACTGAAAATGTTGTTAAACTATTTAGCGCAACATATTCTGAAGTAATTATGTACAGCAATACCCCTTGACAAAAAACCAACAGCCCAATAACATATGCATGCACACTACCGGCTATTGAACTTGCCTTTTGTTCATTAATAAGATCTTCGAAGTAATACTTTTTTAGAAAACTCTTGATTCTCAGTTCTAACTGCTTAGAAAACACCGCTCTAAAATAAATAAAATACAAAATAATAAATAGACTTAATCCAAAGAACCAGAATCTGCCTCGCGATACATGCAAATAGGTTTCATGGATAAATGGATTAAATGGATCAGGAGAAATACCTACCCTTTTTTCAGGTAATTTAATGGTAATTGCATTTTCTAAAACTTTCACCAAACTATCTGTCTTACAAGAATCAATAAAAAGATAAGCATTGTATTCAGGCCAAGTCATCTTATGAACCACAGCACTAGTATCAATTATTTGAATATCTAAGCTGTCAATTTGTTGGGCAGAGATCGAATATCCCTCATGAGTGAAAAACAAAAGAAAAACAGCAAAAAGGCATTTCAAACCCCATTTTATTGTTCCACTTTGTTTCATCTTGCTGCAAAAATAATCGATAAATATTGAGAATGATATTATCTGGAATTAGATTTCAATAAATATTCGAGACCTTTGCAATTCGTGGCTGGTATTTATATCCATATTCCCTTTTGCCGAAAAGCATGCAATTATTGTAATTTCCATTTTAGCACTTCCTTAAAAGTAGTTGATCAAATGGTAAATGCCATTGCTACGGAGTTGAAATTACGCATTTTGGAACTTGGAAATTCGCCAATTGATACCATCTATTTTGGCGGTGGCACCCCTTCCCTCCTATCTGAAAATCATTTGGATCAAATATTTAATGCCATTGAATCTAATTTCAATTTGAGGGACATTCAAGAAATTACTTTAGAAGCCAATCCGGAAGACATTACAACCGTATCGCTTCAAACTTGGAAAAAGTTCAATATTGACAGACTCAGCATTGGCGTGCAATCACTGAACGAAGCAGAGTTAACGTTCATGAATAGGAACCACAACGCCGTTCAATCGAGGACGGCCATTGAACTTGCCTTAAATGCCAACTTTAAAAACATTACCCTAGATTTGATCTATGGAAGTCCTTGGAAAACAGATGAAGATTGGACAGCTGAATTGACTTGGGCATTGAATGCTGGCATTACCCATTTATCGGCTTATGCCTTAACCGTTGAGCCCAAAACACATTTAGCCAATCAGATTAGCAAAAATATTTTACCATCACCCACCGATGAAAGAATGGAATCGCAATTCAATGTCCTTCAAGAATATATTTCAAAAAACGGTTGGGATGCCTACGAAATTAGCAATTATTGCAAACCTAGTCACAGAGCAGTTCACAATTCAAATTATTGGGCGGGCAAACCTTATTTGGGTGTTGGTCCATCAGCCCATTCTTTTGATGGACAAAATAACCGCCGTTGTAATGTTTCAAACAACGCCATGTATATGAAAGGTGTTGAAAGTGAAACCGTTTACTGGGAAAACGAAGAACTTACAATTGAAAATAAATTCAACGAATATTTGATGACGAAACTTCGCACAGCTGAGGGAATAGATTTGAATTATGTTGATTCTATGCAGTCAACGTGGAAAAGTAATAATAACAAAACCATTGAAAAACTGATAAGGAATAAAAATATTGAAATGAATGACAATGGGTTGTATTTAACCAACAGTGGCAAATTGATTTCCGATTATATTATTTCTTTGCTCATGGTTTAATTTTAGTAAAATTCATCAAAAATTAATTCACTTTTATAGAATTAAAGCCTCACTTCAATGGGGCTTTTCTTTTTTATGATTTCTGTCATTTTTTTTCATAATTAGAGTTGTACCTTTGAACTATAATTATTTACGATTATGAATAGAAAAACCAACAACAACATTTTGGTACCAACAGATTTTTCTGATGTTGCTGAATGTGCTTTACAGCACGCAATTAAAGTAGCTCAAGCCTATAAAAATGAAATCACACTTCTTTTTATATTCGAAGAAGGAATTTTAGGTGGTTTATTTTCTGGTTCTCAATCTGATGTAATGAAGGATGCAATTGGAACAAAACTTCAATTGAAAGCAGATGAAATTACCAAAGCATCTGGAATCAAAACTTCATACAGAATTGGTAAAGGGAAAGTGTATAAAGCTATTTCTGAAATTGCCAATGAAGAGCATTTTGATTCTATCATTATGGGTAGCCATGGTGCATCAGGATTCGAGCAAATTGTTGGATCAAATGCTTCTAGAACCATTCAATATGCAGAGGTTCCTGTAGTTGTTGTTAAAAATTCCAATATTGGAGCAAAAGGTTATAGCAAAATTGTAATGCCTATTGACTTAACCATTGAAACCCGTCAAAAAGTTGATTGGGCTATTCACTTGGCTAAAAAATTCGATTCTGAGATTCACGTTGTTTATTCAAAATCTAGCGACGAATATTTAGACCGTAAAATCCAAAACAACATTGCACAAGTTGAATACGATTTGAAAGCTAAAAATGTAAAATACCAAATCTATGAATTCAAAGACGGCGTGTTAGACAACTTCGCAACTGAAATTCACAACTACGCAAATATTGTAAATGCAGATTTGATTTTGGCAATGACACATACAGAAAAAGGAATTTCTGAAATCATCATTGGAACCCTTACCCAACAAATTGTAAACAGAGCCAACAATGTAGCTGTAATGTGCATTCACCCGCGTGAAACTGCTTTCAATTACGATTATTAATTCTTAATAAATCTCATAAAAAAGGCTGCCAATGGCAGCCTTTTTTGTTTATCAAAAGATAAAATGTCCCTTAAAAATCTAAAATGATACCAATTGTTGGTAACACGTTGCCCGATGAGTTTACCAAGTAGTCTGTGGCATATTGATTTGGATTATTTGAATCTTTAATCAAATTACCCTGTGCATCTTGTCTGGCAATTAACGTTGATGGACCAACGTATTGATAATTAAAGAAATTCTGAATGTCGATGTACAAATTCAACGACCATTTCTTTTTGTACCAAACTTTATCTATCCTTAAATCAAATTGATTGAAATTACCCAAACGTTTTGTATTTAATTGGTTATAATCCAAAATCGCAACACCCCTTGCGTTCCAATTGGCAACGTTCATTGAAGTTGCAATATCATTTGGCGTATAAGGTCTACCCGTTACAAATCTCCACTTCGCTCCTATTTCCCAGTTCTTTTTCAATTTCTTACCTGCAACCACCGAAAGTGTATGACGGCTATCCCAAGCACTCGCTACCATTTTGTCGTTTTTGTCTGCAAATTGCGACCACGCCAAGGTATAACTTAAAATTCCATACAGTCCATTTCTAGACCTGCGTTGAATTAAAAATTCAGTTCCATAAGCCTGCCCTTTGGCAATAGAACTTACGGGCTCGTTTCCTACCACCGCAAAATCTGCTCCCAAATTACCCAAGCTAATGCTATCGTTCAAAGCCAGAGGATATTGGTCGTAGAATTTATAAAATCCCTCCAAAGTAATTTTTGTCTCTTGTCCTTGGTTGTACTGAAATCCCGCAGAAACCATTCTATTTCTAATATATTTTACCCTAGACTGGTTCACCAAATTAAAGTTAGCATCTCTGTAACCCAAAACGGTGTAGGCTGGCAATTGGAAAAATTGACCCACATTGGCATTAAAATACAGTTTATTTTTTAGAGGGACAGAAACCGACGCAGAAATTGTAGGTTGCGAAAAAGGATTTTGAGTGTTGCTGCCATAAGATGAACCATCTAACCTCGCTGCCAATGAAACCATGGTACCGCGATTTCCAACCAACCCGGAAATTCTTGCAAAACCAGCATATTTATATGTTTCTAACAAACTTGAAAAGTTTATTGCAATTGGGGCAGAATTTGGTTTTACAATTTTATTGTAAGAACTCACCGTATACTTTACATACTCAACACCTGTTCCCAACATCCAATCAAAGCCTTTCAGCTTACCAGAATGCTCAATGCGCAGTTTGTTTTCAGCTTCTCTGCTTTTGTATTTCAAGTTCAAATTAGATTCAGAACTTTGATCGTTGTTGGCATACTTTACCGTTTCGTTGTTCAACATATTTCTGCTTAGAAAGTACTGTGTTTTGGTTTTTTCTGAGAAATGCGTGTAAACCATACCGAAGGTATAATTCCATTGAGAATATACCGGCAAATAACCCAAAATATACTTGTTGGCTTTTAGTTTGGCGGTATCGGTAATGCCATCATTCACATTTTCGTTTAACTGAAAATAATCAACAGCACCTACGGTAATAAACGACAAATTATCTTTGCCCTTCAATTGGATTTTTACCTTTCCTTGATAGTCAATAAAATTAGGGAAGAAAGGAAGTTTCAATAATGTAAACAGGCCTTTCAAGTAACTTTGACGCGCAGAGAAAATATAACTCACTTTCTTTTTCTTGCCAATTGGACCGTCGGCAGTAAATCCCAAATCGCTACTACCCACGGTAAATCTGTATTTGCCTTTTTGCATATTACCATCAATTTGCTGGAAATCTAGAACGGCGCTCAATCCGTTGGCATAGTTAATTGGAAATGCTCCTGAGAAGAAGTTCACTTTCTTAATAAAGTTCACATTCAATAAACCGACAGGGCCACCCGTACTTCCTTGGGTTTGAAAATGGTTGATAATTGGAATTTCAATTCCATCTAAGTAAAATTTATTTTCAACTGGTGAACCACCACGAATTACGATATCGTTTCTAAAGCCTGGAATAGAAATCACCCCTGGCAACGACTGAATAATTTTAGAAATATCTCGGTTACCCCCTGGATTTTTTTCAATTTCACGAATTGAAAGTTCTTGAGAGGATATTGGACTTTCGGCAGAACGCTTTTGCAAAGCAGAACGACTAATATTCACCTGCCCCACAGTTTCAGCAAGTGATTCCATTTCAATAATTACTTCATTTTGTTTGTCGTAGGTATACAATTGTTCGTAGCTGCTTCCGTCTTTGAAGCCTTCTAATTGGGCTGTAACCGTGTAAAAACCTGGTTCCACCCCTTTTATTTCAAACAATCCATTTTCATCGGAGGTTGCTACAAAATCGGTTTTAGGCACCAATACTTTCACTCCTTTGATGGCCACATTGGTTTGGGCATCGACTACTTTTCCCTTAATGATAACTATTTGCGCTTGAATTTGTGCCATGAACGCCATGGCTAAAATTGCGAAAAATAGTTTAATATTTTTTTGCATAATATCTTTAACAAACAAAAGGCAAAAGGGTTTAAAAATTACACAAAATTTAATATTGTGGTTATATTTGAGGAGTAACTTTATAAAGTGTGAACAAGAATACGTCAAATAGTCAGTAAATAGCGTTTGGCAAACTTTTCGCAAACAGAATAAAACATTAACTTCGCAGACTTAACCTATGTTCGGGAATATTATAAACAACATTGCAAAAATTTTTGGTGGAAATGCTGCCGAAAAAGCCATGAAAGAAATCATGCCAGTTGTGGCTGAAATCAATCAATACTACGATTCATATCAATCAATTGGCACCGATGAACTGCGAAATAAAACCGCAGAATTCAAAGCGAGAATAAGCGATTATCTTTCTGATATTGACAATGAAATTGCTGATGCTCATTCAAAAGTGAATGCGTTAACCCCCAGTGAAATCGATGAAAAAGAAGAACTTTATCAGCAAATTACCAATCTTGAAAAGAAACGTGATGAAAAATTAGAAGATATTTTAAAAGAAATACTTCCTGAAGCGTTTGCTACAGTTAAAGAAGCAGCACACAGATTAAGTCTTAATGATGAAATCACCTGCACTGCCCTTGAAATAGACAGAGAACTTGCAACTAAAAAACCAAATGTGCGCATTGAAGGCGATAAAGCCATTTTTGCAAACGAATGGTTGGCAGCAGGTGGTAAAATCAAGTGGAACATGGTGCATTACGATGTTCAGTTGATTGGTGGTATTGCGTTGCACCAAGGAAACATTTCCGAAATGTCTACGGGTGAAGGTAAAACCTTGGTAAGTACTTTGCCTGCATATTTGAATGCACTTGGTGGACGTGGTGTTCACATGGTTACCGTGAACGACTATTTGGCTCGTCGTGACTGCGAATGGAACGGACCTTTGTTTAATTTCTTAGGACTTACGGTTGATTGCTTAGAATATCACAGTCCTAACAGCGAAGAACGCCGCTTAGCTTACAAAGCCGATATTACATATGGTACAAACAATGAGTTTGGTTTTGATTACCTACGTGACAACATGGCACACGAAACTGACGAGTTGGTACAAGGCAAACACCATTTTGCAATGATTGATGAGGTAGATAGCGTTTTAATTGACGATGCCAGAACCCCATTGATTATTAGTGGACCAACACCAAAAGGCGACATTCAAGAATTTGAAGCGTTAAAACCTAGAATTCAAACTTTGGTTGACGCACAAAAGAAATATATCAACAATGCCCTTTCTGATGCAAGAAAGTTAATTGCAGAAGGAAAGAGCGGTCATAAAGAAGGTGAAGGCGGTTTGGCCTTGTTACGTGCACATAGAGGTTTGCCAAAAAATAAAGCATTGATCAAATTCTTAGGGGAATCTGGAATGCGAAATGTTTTGACCAAAACTGAAAACAACTACATGCAGGACCAACAAAAAGAAATGCCGTTGGCCGACGCTCCTTTATTCTTTACCATTGACGAGAAAACCAACTCTGTTGACTTAACCGAAAAAGGGATTGAATTGATCACTGGCAACGGTGAAGACACTCAATTCTTTATTTTGCCTGATGTAGGAAATGAAATTGCTGAAATTGAAAAATCTACAGATTCTGCAGAAGAGAAAATCCGATTAAAAGATATTCTCATGCAAGAGTTTGCTGAAAAGAGCGAACGTATTCACTCTGTTCAACAATTATTAAAAGCATATACTTTATTTGAAATTGACGTTGAATACATCCTTCAAGATGGAAAAGTAAAGATTGTAGATGAGCAAACGGGTCGTATTATGGAAGGTCGAAGATATTCAGACGGTTTGCATCAAGCAATTGAAGCAAAAGAAAATGTAAGGATTGAAGCGGCTACACAAACATATGCAACTGTTACCTTGCAAAACTATTTCAGAATGTACCACAAGTTGGCGGGTATGACAGGTACTGCTGAAACGGAAGCTCAAGAATTGTGGGATATTTACAAATTGGGTGTTAAGGTAATTCCTACCAACAAACCAGTAATTAGAATTGACAAAGAAGATTTGGTTTACAAAACCAAACGTGAAAAATACAATGCGGTAATTGATGAAGTTGTTGCCTTGAGCCAAGCGGGTCGTCCGGTATTGGTGGGTACTACTTCTGTTGAAGTGAGTGAATTGTTGGCAAGAATGCTTAAAATTAGAGGCATCAAGCACAACGTATTGAACGCAAAGCAACACCAAAGAGAAGCTGAAATTGTAGCAGAAGCGGGTTACCCTTCAGCGGTTACCATTGCTACCAACATGGCTGGTCGTGGTACAGATATTAAAATTTCCGACGAAGTAAAAGCTTCGGGTGGTTTGGCAATTATAGGTACTGAACGCCATGATTCTCGTCGTGTTGACCGCCAGTTAAGAGGTCGTGCAGGACGTCAAGGTGATCCAGGAAGTTCTCGTTTCTACGTAAGTTTGGAAGACGACTTGATGCGTATTTTTGGTGCAGAAAGAGTTTCTAACTTGATGGATAAAATTGGTTACAAAGAAGGCGATGTAATTGAACACAGCTGGATGACCAAAACCATTGAACGTAACCAAAAGCGTATGGAGCAAAACAACTTTGGTATCCGTAAACGTTTGTTGGAATATGATGATGTAATGAACAAACAGCGTTCAAACATCTACAGAATGAGAAAAAATGCCCTTTGGGGTGACAAATTGAGCATCGATTTGCGCAATATGTTGTTCAACTGGTGTAACGATACTGTAATAAATTGCAAAGACCAAGGCAGTTATGAAGAATTAGAATTAGAAGTGATTCGCACGTTGGCAGCAGGTTTGCCTTTTGATGAAGCTACTTTCGATTCAACCAAAACTGACGATTTGGTAGATATGTTGTTTGCAGACTTATCTTCGAAATACAGAAACAAACTTGAAAAAATTGCAGAACAGGCCTACCCTGTTTTCCAACATATCAGAAGCGAGCAAGGTGAAAGAATTGAAAATGTGGTAGTTCCAATGACCGACGGAACCCACCAATTCCAATTAACCGTATCTATGCAAAAAGCGTTAGATACCCAATGCCGTTCATTAAGTAACGATTTTGAAAAATCTACAACCTTACAAACCATTGACGATGAATGGAAAGAGCATTTACGTGAATTGGATGAATTGAAACAAAGTACGGGCAATGCACAATACGAGCAAAAAGATCCTTTGTTGATTTATAAAATTGAAAGTTTTGAATTGTTTGGTAAAATGCTACAACGCATCAACCACAAAGTTCTTGGTTTGTTATTTAGAACCAGAATTTTAGATGACAATCAAGTGGGTGAAGCGCGCAAACCAATGCGTAAAGAAAATCCAAAAGTGATTGCAAGCAAAGAAGAATTCAGCCATTCTTCTGATAAACAAGAAGCCGTTGAAAATTCTGCACCTAAAGTCATTCAAAATCCAATAAGAAATGAACTTAAAGTAGGCCGCAACGATGCTTGTCCTTGTGGTAGCGGCAAAAAATTCAAATCTTGTCACGGCAAAGATTAATCAATGTCTGAAACAAACAATAATCAATCAAAACCCATTGAAGAATATTACTTCGACAATGGGTTTTGTGTTTTTAAAGAGTCGTTTTTGATCAAAAGAGGCACTTGTTGTGGAAATGGTTGCAGGCATTGTCCATACCAACCAAAACACCAAAAGGGAAATGTGGTTTTATTTCCCGAATTTGTGCAAAAGTTGTAAAAACCTTTTTGGCATTGGCCACTATTGAGTTGTAAATTTGCTATGTGAATTCGAAAATTCAATCAGCACTCATTTCTGTATTTTACAAAGATGGTTTAGAGCCAATTATTCAGGCGCTCCATAATAATAACGTAACACTTTATTCAACCGGCGGAACCCGTAAATTTATTGAAGATTTAGGAATTCCTTGTGTGGCTGTTGAAGATGTAACTGGATATCCAAGTATTTTGGGTGGTCGTGTGAAAACACTTCATCCGAAAGTTTTTGGGGGAATTTTGGCCCGCAGAGAATTGGATACCGACATGAAAGAAATTGCTGAGTATCAAATTCCATTATACGATCTTGTTATCGTAGACCTTTATCCTTTCGCTGAAACAGTAGCGGCTGGTGGAGCAGAACAAGATATCATTGAAAAAATTGACATTGGTGGAGTTTCTTTAATTAGGGCAGCTGCCAAAAATCATGCACATACTTGCATCGTTGCCGATAAATCTGATTACAGCACTTTCTTAAATGCCTACAACCAAGGCAACGGAAGTTTGTCGTTAGAAACCAGGAAATCATTGGCAGGAAATGCATTTGGCGTTACCTCGAAATACGATACCCAAATTGCGAATTGGTTTCGTGGCGATAATGTTTACACATTGCGTTACGGTGAAAATCCACACCAAAAAGCAACTTTTAATGGCAATCTAGAGACCATTTTCGACAAAATACAGGGCAAAGAATTGTCTTACAACAATTTACTTGATGTAGACAGTGCCATTTGCTTATTAAATGAATTCACAGAAACTCCAGGAAGCACATTTGTAATTATCAAACACAACAATGCTTGTGGAGTTGCTACCAGAACCGATGTTTTCGATGCTTGGATTGATGCATTGTCTTGCGACCCAGTGAGTGCTTTTGGCGGTATTTTGGCAACCAATTCTGAAATTGATGAAAAAACAGCCGTTGAAATCAACAACTTGTTTTTTGAAGTTCTTATTGCACCAGGCTATTCTGAAAAAGCAAGAGAAATTTTATCGGGAAAAACCAACCGCATTATTTTACAAAGTAAAAATCCAATAAAATTGAAAAATCCGTTAACGCGCACCGTGTTAAATGGAGAACTTGTTCAAGAACGCGATACCATTACTGATTTAAAGGCAAACATGAAGGTGGTTACTGAAAAAACGCCTACTGATACTCAATTCCACGATCTTGAGATTGCCATCAAATTGGTAAAACAAACCAAGAGCAATACCATTGTTTTGGTGAAAAATGGACAATTGTTGGCAAGTGGAACCGGTCAAACAAGCCGCGTTGATGCACTGCAACAAGCCATTGACAAAGCAAATCGCTTTAGATTCGATTTAGAAGGTGCAGTGATGGCA
>CANKVM010000002.1 GCA_947487175.1 Flavobacteriales bacterium
CGCCATCACCAACTGCCAATTTCAATTGTCTAAAGTTGAAACGAATCTCTTTTGCTCCACATGGGAAGATTTTAAAGTAATCAATTGATGTTTTTCTGTTATTACCATAGTTTGCATCCTTACCACCGTTGTCGTAAATGATACCACCTTGGTTGGTTGCTATTTTGCTTGGACCCATGAAAAATTCTCCAGGGGGTATACATTCTACATATTTTGATTTACACACTTTGGAACTTGGACCAATGCTGTTTGATGATGTTAAACATACATCCCACCATCCCTCTTGTGAAAATTGTACTGTTGGATTTTGCGTATAATATAAATTCTTAGATAATCCATCTGGAGATATTACCTCCCAAGTCCAAGCAGTCGGCCCATTGTTTGAAAGATCAGATAATTGAGTACCATACCAAATCTCTACTTGGTTAGATGCCGCAATAAAGTCAGCTACTGGTGCAGATGTTGGGTTTTCGATTTTTACCGCTTTGGTAACTGAATCTGCCAATCCACAATAAGATTGTTTTAATTTTACGTCGTAATAACCCGTTGCATTCCAACTCGCTTTTCCCTTGGTACCTGAACCAACAATGGTATTACCACTGGTAAACGTCCATGTTTGGTTATAAGCACTACTTGTGGTAGTTGAGTTAAAGTTGATTGGGGTTTTTACAAAGTTTGGTCCTGTTGGTACTGTAAAATCAGCAACTGGAGCACTTACTGGTTTGATATTTACCTCAAAGTCTAAGATATTACCATAAGTTGCAAGGTTGCCACAACCTTGAGAAGGCGTAAATGTATAGTAAGAACATCTTACACGCATAATTACCTTACCACCTTTTACAGCAACACATGGCAATGTCAATGTTTTGGTTACCGAACTGTTTGTTGGAATGGAACCGAATGGTGAAGCAGCTGTTGAAATACACTCGGATGCTGTGAAAGTGTTATCGCCATTCATGTCAATCCATACTCCACAATAATCACTGTACGTTGCGTTATTGTCGATGGTCATTGAAATTTTTTCACCTGGTATCAAATCCATTACGGCTCCTGAAGTCATCAAATTGTTAGATGATCCATTACCTCCTATACTTGAACAGTTCATACCAGTAACACCAAAAGTTGTACCCGCCGAGTTTTTAAATGACACGCCAGTAAAATATCCACCCGTAGGGCAAACATAACTATTGGTTGCAGAACAAATTTGGGCCTCCAAAGGATTGACCCAAGCTAGCAAGCAATACAAAATTGCCGGCAGTTTTAGGAATTTTATTAGTTTTATTATTTTCATAGTAAATAGTCTTTTAATAAAAAGAGAAAGTATCAATCCGCAAATAAAAGCCATGATAATCAATTCAGACACTAATAATTTTTATAGTCTGCAGGCAGAATTTTTCATGCAAAAACTATGGCTAAAGAATTGTTTAGTAATTGAAAATGCTAATTCCAACCGGTTATTATTTACAAATTATTTATTCTTTGTATTTGACTAAAAAAATAGTCACAATAATGCATTTTGAATTCAAATAATGGCTTGCATCAATTTTAATTGCAACATTGAAATTGAAATTTTTTTGAGTAAAAAACGATTAAATTTCATTACTCATTTTTTGTCACAAAAATGTAAAAGTTTAAAACCTCTCTACTTGAGAATTGAGAGCAAACAAACTAAAAATACATTAAAGAGGCCCAATAAGAACATTGTTAAAGTCAGATGCTGACCTCCAAACATCAATGATGTATTCAATGAAACCTGATTCGAATGATTTTTCCGGCTCAAACGAATGCGCTACATAAAATTGTTTATTAAAAATCAATGGTTGTTTTGCTGCGGATTCTTTTAATGATGAGTCGATAATTTTATTTTTACTACCCAAAACTTCGCCAAAGTATTTAATAAAATTTGGTTTGTGAATGGCCTTGTCAAAATCTTGTAAATTATTTGATATGTTATTTCTAAACTTCAACAAATCCTCCTTTTCAGGCATATAAACTCCCGAATAAATACCACAACTTTCTGCACCCAATTCAATATACATACCACCTGGCCACATCTTTTTTCTGCCACCAATATGCAATGAAGCAGAACAATGCAGTTTATAAGGCGATTTATCTTTGGAAAATCGAATGTCTTTGTTAATTCTAAATAAACAATCTTTGGCAGTCAAGTCTTGATATCCTTTATCAAATTCTGACATACATACCAGTAAGTCAGAAATAAAATCAATAAAGGGTTGCTTTACTTCATTTTCATATCTTTTTCTATTCTCATCGAACCAAGACTTTTGATTATTTAATGATAACTCTAGAAAAAACTCATAAAAGGAAATATCAAAATATTGCTTTGACATAAATTATTTCCTGCTATTTCCAATGAATATTTGACTCGTAAATTGCTTGCCATAAATTTCATAAGAAATTACATATATTCCACTCGAAAATTGAGATATATCAAAACGATGTACATTATTCAAATTATCTGATTCAACTAAATCAACCATTGCTCCAATTGCATTAACTAGTTTTACTTTTTGAATTTCTAACCCATTTGGAACAGAAATATTCAAACTTGAAACGGCAGGATTAGGAAAAATAGAAACCCCATAAAGATTAGATTGATCTACGGAGGCCCTATCCATCACGATTTGTTTAGATTTAAAACAAACACAACCACCGTCGCGCGTTTTGGCATTCATTGAGGCAGAATATGAGCCATCACCAGATAGATTAAAATAAACAGCTGCATTTACATCTTTTGAGGCCTTATTACCCAGTCCAACTATATTCCAACTATAATCAATATTATTTTGTCCACCAATACTTGAGTTGTTAACCATAGGCTCCAATTTGGCTCCATAAAAAGACGAAACATAATCAGGTGTAAAATTAAAATCGCAGGTTCTTGGCAATTCATAAATATTAATTTGTTTCACAAGGGTTGCACTACAACCGCCAATAATTTTTGCAATTAAAGTAATATTAAATGTTTTATTTTGAAAGACACTATATATGTGGAATGGTCTATCCAATTTTGAGGAATCATTATCACCAAAATCCCAATCATATTCTAAATTTCCTAAGCCAGTTGATCGGTTATCTAAGAAAATGGTATCATTTGAACATTTGTCTTGAAAAATAAAATTGGGAGTTGGTTCGTCTAACACCTCAATGTCTTTTGACGATTTAACAACGCAACCATTATCTAAGGTTACGGTTAGCGAAATATTTCTTTTTCCGGTTGTTGGCCATTTGTGACTTACATTGTCTGATGTGCTTGTATTTCCGTCAGAAAAATCCCAAAGAATATTTGCAACAGTGCCATTAACAGCAGGTGTGGTATTTGAAAAATCAGTTTTACTAATGGCACAAAACTGGGTATTTGTAAAGCTAACCTTAGGAGATTCTTTGATGCCAATTTTTTTGGTAATGGAATCTTTACAGCCAAATTCTGATAAAATAATCAATTTGATATTTTTTGTTCCTGCAGCCGAA
Source organism: Flavobacteriales bacterium (assembly GCA_947487175.1). Classification (GTDB taxonomy): domain Bacteria; phylum Bacteroidota; class Bacteroidia; order NS11-12g; family UBA955; genus VMCP01. The sequence continues at coordinate 3,493 of CANKVM010000002.1, forward strand.
AAAGTATATGTCGGATTTTTATCTACACTCGTTTTACCATTGTCGTCAAAATTCCAAGTGGAACCAAAATTACTCCCCCCGGCAGTTGTATTATTTAAAAATACTATTTTTTCATAATCGCAATTTCCTGATTGTTTGGTGAAATCCGGAATTGGTTTGTCAAATACAATAATTTTCTGTGTACCAGATGAAATACAACCTCCATTATTGGCAGATAATTTAACTGAATAGGTAGCAGCTTTTGAATACTGCATTACAAACGAATTTTTATTATTAACTACTGAACCATTTCCATCGCCAAAATCCCAACTCATTGTTGAAGTACTTGGCGTTGTATTGTTAGTTATGCGCAAATCATTACCAATACAAGCATTTTCTTTGGTGAATGACACAGTAGGCCGTGTATTCACAACAACGCTATACGATTTTGTAAACACAAAATAATTTGGAGAGGAAATCGCTTTGAATGAAACATTGAATGTCCCTCCAGTTAAAAATACAAACGATGGCTCAACGCTATTTACAGTATCGGCAGCATTCCCAGTTCCAAAATTCCAAGTATAATTTAAATAACCTGATTTTAATGATGAGTTATTTTTAAAATTAGCTGTATCACCCGAACAAAGTTTAGAAGCATAAGTAAAATTGAATCTAGGCGAAGGCGAAATATAAATCAAACGTTTGTATGTGGTATCGCAACCCGTATTTACGTCAACAACATTCACTTTAATATAGATAAAACTATCTTCTAAAGTTGAATCGGTTGTGGTAAACTTTACTTCTAAATCTGATGATGCTGTTGGCACCGTTAATGTTGCTCCTGAAATTGATTTTCCACCTTTGGTTTGGGCTTGAACACTGGCATACCAATTCTTTGGTGAAGTAGATCCGTAAGAGGTATTTGAATACAATCTTGGTGCTTTCAAATCATAATAAATTGGAGTACCATTAATTGTGATATCGAAACTACTACCATATTGATAAATTGCAGTATTTGGACTGGTTACTTTTGAAGAAGCAAACATACCCGTGCCACCTGGAGAAGCAGTAATTGTGGCGGAATACTTTAGTGTGTCATTTGTAGTATTGTCATCACCTAAATCAATATATACTTTTATGTCATTTTTACCAGCATACATAAAAAGCATAGGTACTGTAAATGTGATTTTTTGGGAATCATTTGGCAATATTTTCTGCGTAACCTTTTGTCGAGTAACCTTCCCATTAACTGAGTAAGCCACAAAAAAGTTATAGGCGGTATCAACAAAATTATTTTTTACGTAAATAGAAAAGGCTTTTTCGGCACCTGCACAAATTTTTCCTGTAACATTCAAATCAGATTTCACCAATTTTAAATCCATAAAATTCTCAAAAGAACCTCTGTCACTATTTTTGTTGTTTCTATTTACAGCAACTACATCAATATCATTTCCCTTGACATAAGGGACATTATTTTGGGTTTCAAAACAATTTGAACGAAAATCATTTTTAGCCACATCAACAAAAACAGGATTTACAAAACTTTCTCCAGGACCAACATCGCTGCTCGATTTCCAACCATTAAAATTAGAAAAACTACTGGTACCTAAATTCCAAGATTGGCTGGTACTAAAACTAATATTGAATGAATTATTGTTGCATAATTTGATGGCAGTAGTAGAATAAAGGAAAGCCGGTGTTCCATTGCCAGCACCTTTCATATCTAAAATATTACCTGTAAATGTTATAGAAGATTCATCTTCAACATAAAAACCATAGGTATTCAGGTTTGCATTATTTTCTCTGGTATAAATGGTATTTAAACGAATATCTAAAGTTAATCCCGTCTTGTAGTTCACATTCCAAATTGAAAAATTATCTGTATTCGAATTGTTGTTGGCGAACAAGTTCGACTTAAATGATAAATTGTCTAACGCATATAGAAATGTTCCATAAAATGAACTGGAAGAAGCAATTGCATTATTATTAGTGATTGAATTTCTATCAATTAAGAAATTTCCGTCATACAATACAGCAAATCCATACATTTCTACTGCTGCTACAACAGAATCAATAACATTCGATTGAATTACATTTACGCTATTTGATTTACAACCCACCGAAATAAAATAATATGGAACTAAACTTCCAGAAAGTAATGAACCAAAATCACATTTTCTCACCTTATTTCCAATTGCGTTTAAATCTGAACAACTGGTAGCATAAACCACTGTTGAAGTCCCATTTAATCCATTAATATTATAAAATTCATTTTGTTTGATTGAAATCAACTCTGAATAATCAATAGCCATTCCATTAAAATAGCTAGCGAAAGAAAGCGAACTAAATTTATTCAATTCAATGGTGACCGGATAATTTGATGTACCATAAGTATTTGAAATTTCTATGCCTGTTAATCCTGCCAAATAGTTGCCTGAATTCGCAGGTGAAGCCCCTTTATATGGCAAATCATGAATGGTATTTTTACCTATATAATTGCTTCTGTTTGTTGAATATCCCTCATGAAAATAAAATATTTTCATCATGCTATCTACACCTGAATTACTCGTAGCTGATTCACGAGAAATATCATTGCTAATAATTTGATCACCATTAATGTATTTCAAGTAAAATGCACAGCTATAATAATTTTTTATACTGTTTCCAACAAAAGTATTATCTGTGGCAACTGAACTATAATAACTTGAACCTTGTTGATCTATTATTCCATAAGCCGGACCAGATGCTTTGGTTGAACTTGTTTTAAAAATGCAATCCTTAATTGTATTTCGCATTCCATTGTGCGTAGTTGAAGTGGTTTTGATTGCCGAGTTACTTGACGCAAAAGAAACGTAAGCACCAGTAGGAACAGATGAACTGCTCATACCTGAGAAATCAATGGTACATCCATCAATCACATTGTCGTTTGCGGCTCCTGAAAATCGAATACCTTGCACCATTGCATTTGACCCAGAATGTAATAAATATAAACTTTTAATTTTTACGTAATCAGCACCATTCAACCAAATCATTTCATAGGTTGGAGAGCCACTTAACGTTTTGGAATTTCCGTTGATGGTTAAGGTATTGGTTGAAGTTGTGGGATTGGTTGAATTCTGAGTTAATTGCATTGTTGCAGTAATACTCAAATTGGACATAACCGTAACATTCACAGCTCCGCTTACACCATTATTGTTAAATGCTGTTGCAAAATCAGCCCAAGTAGCATAATTCGTACTTGAAGTGGTTCCACCAATTGTATAATTTCCTGAAAGTTGACCAAAAACTGGAAAACTAGCAACAAATCCAAAACCAGCAAGAATATAATTTTTGATATTTTTCATAATTTGGAATAAACAAATTTATGAAAAAAGAAGTGAAGTAGTTAAATAGTTGAGATTTGAATTAAAAATGTATTGTTTTCAATACAATTTTAATCGTTCACCAAATCAATTTCACCTTCTAGAACGCCAGTAAATTCACTGCTTGGACTTTCAAACATTTCCAGTTCAAAATCGCGAACCGCAGAAAAAACATGATCGAAAATATCTGCCTGAACATCTTCAAAGTTTGCCCACTGTTTGTCGTATGTAAAACAATAAATTTCTATGGGCAACCCTTTATCTGTTGGCGCCAATTGTCGAACAACGTGCGCCATATCCTTGTTTACTTTGCTTAACGACTCGAGATATAAATTCAAATAAACCCTAAACAAACCCAAATTGGTAAAATTTCTGTGGTTTTCTTTCAAACTTTTATCAACTTTAAGCTTTTTATTATGTTCATTTATTTCTGGTAATTTTTCATCAATATAGGAAGTAATCAGGTTGATTTTTCTGAATTTTTCGAGCATTTTTTCATTGCAAAAATTAATACTCGAAATTTTAATAAACACGGCTCTTTTAATTCTTCTTCCTCCTGATTCTTCCATACCTCTCCAATTTTTAAATGACTCCGTAGTAAAAGCAGTTGTTGGTATTGTGGTATTGGTATTATCCCAGTTTTTTATCTTTACGGTCGACAAATTGATATCTGTTACCAAGCCATCGGCACCATATTTTGAAAACTCAACCCAATCGCCATTTCTCAATAAATCATTACTTGAAATTTGGATTGAAGCGGCAAAACCCATTAATATATTTTTAAAAGCCAATGCCAAAACTGCCGACATTGCTCCAACGGCAGTAAACAATGCCCAAAGTGGCTTGCCAGATAAAATAGAGATAATAATTAATACCCCTAAAATATTGAGAAGGATACCAAATAATTGCACAAAAGAAGCAACGGGCTTGTCTTTTAATGAATCAATTTCCAAAAGAATAATTTTCAGGGCTTTTAAAGTGCTTTGAAGGAAGATAAGCACAACTATTACCATGGTTAATTCAATCAAGATGTGCGCATATGGCCGAACGTTTGGAAACTCAGTTAAAACTAGGGGCAAAGTAATTTTTGTAAAAATCGCAGGAATTAAATGGCCTAAGTGTTTGAAAATCTTCTTTTCAACCAGAATATCCAAAAACTTACTTTGTTTGTTGTTGGCATATTGCTTAACAACCGCGAGTATGGCTTTTCTTGAAATCCAATCAATTAAAACAACCAAAACTCCCAAAAGTACAATCAATATAACCAATTTAACTGTTAAAGCCGATGCTCTCGACACACCTGCCTTTACAATCAAATCCATGACCCAGCTTGCAAATTTTTCCTGCAAACTGAAAGTTTTATTCATATCCATATTACAAAATTAAGTGCAGTTTGCATATTTTCAACTATGAAAATAAACCATTTTGTAATTTTCAACGTTCTTATAGTTGTCAAATATTATCTTTGAATCAATGACAATTAAAATACCCAAATGGCTAATTCTGTGTATCGTAGCTTTTTTTCTGAGTTCGGGCTCCAGATTGGTGAATGATTTATTTGAATTTTCTAAAAATCTTGAAATTTTTTCTGCAGTTTACAAAGAAGTTGGTGATAAATATGTAGATGAAGTTCCACCAGGAAAATTAGCAAAAACTGCCATTTCGGCAATGCTTGCAAGCCTAGATCCTTATACCGTTTTTTTTAGCGAATACCAAGCCGAAGAAGCACTCATAGAACGTCAAGGAGAATATGGTGGAGTTGGTTGCAGGGTTATTTACAGAGATAAATTCCCGGTAATTTCTGAAATTATAGAAGGATATGCTTTTGATAAAGCAGATATTAGAATTGGTGACATTATTACCCAAGTTGGCCCAGCAAACAATCTGCAATCTACTGAAAATGCGAACCAGGAATTTATTTTTGAACAATTTAGAGGAGCTCCAGAATCTCAATTCACCGTTTTAATAAAGAGAGGGAATGAATCTCTAACCAAGAATATTGTTCGTACAAATGTCAAAACTAAAAGTGTTCCATATGCAGGTATGATTTCAAACAATATTGGCTATATTAAATTGGACGAATTTGGACAACAATGTTCAAATGAAATAGAAATAGAATTAAAAAAATTGCAAAGTAGCCATGATTTAAAAGGCTTGGTGCTCGATTTAAGAAATAATGGTGGGGGACTTTTAAACGAAGCCGTAAACATAGTTGGATTGTTTGTAGGCGAGAATAAACTAGTAGTTTCTTTGAAAGGCAAAAATCAGGAGGGACCAAAAAAATGGATCACTTCATCACCAGCGGTAGCGCCTAATTTGCCACTTGTGGTATTGGTAAACAAAAACTCCGCTTCGGCTTCTGAAGTTGTTAGTGGAAGTTTACAAGACATGGATAGGGCCGTAATTGTAGGCCAAACAAGCTTTGGCAAAGGATTGGTGCAGAATTACTCAACACTTCCTTATCGAACACAAATGAAAATCACCACTGCTCGCTACTATACCCCAAGTGGCCGATGCATTCAGAAACTCCAATATGACGACAAAGATGAATTTGGCAAAGCATCTGTAAAGTCCAATGAACAAAAGAAAATTTTCAAAACCAAAAATGGAAGAATTGTATACGATGCCGGTGGAATTGACCCCGACGTTTTCCTTCCTTTATTCGATGGAGCGCAATTGATTCAATGGTTAGAGAAAGAATTTTTTATTTTCGATTGGTCAAACAAATACATGCAATCTCACCCTGAGTATTTAAAAAATCCCGAATCAATTCAATCGAATTTCACTCAATACCAAAGCGATTTTGAACAATTTATTTCAACAAAGGGTCCCAAAATAATGCAAAAAAATTGGCAAAATCATTTGAGAAAACAAGGTGCAGATACCTTTTGGACGCAGCAAATGGGGTTGTATACAATTGACGAAAAAAAACTAACTAATTTTTTATCTACAGGACTTACTTCAAACAAAAATCCAATTGCAACGCAGTTACAATTGGCCCTATATAAAAGATGCTTCAAAGCGGAAAAGTATTTCTATAATTCATTAAAAATTGACAAAGAAATTGGGCATTGCATTGACATATTAATTGCTCCTGAAAGAATAAAAATGATTTTAAAGCAATGATTTTAGACTTGGGTATTCTAATCATTGGTGGATGTTTGGGCGGTTTTCTAGCCGGACTATTAGGAGTTGGAGGCGGAATGATTTTTATCCCTTTCATTCAATACATGCTTTCTGATTTCTCTAATATTCCAGATTCTGAAATTGTAAAATTTACTTTGGCAAACTCAATTGGATTGGTTTTTCTGAGCGGAATTTCGGGAATTTCAAGACAAGCAAAATTGAAAATTTACAGTTTCAAGAACAGCCTATACATTGGTATTCCTGGTGCAATTGCTGCATCAACAATGAACTGGGCAATACAAAATGGAAATTGGTATGTAAAATCAGATTTTCAAAAAGTTTTTCTTTTGTTTCTTTTACTATCCATATTAAATATGATTTTTGGCAAACAAAGTACTGAACTAGAACAAAATGATATTGGCAAGAAAATATTACCTAAAATTGTTTTAGGACTATTGGCGGGCACTGTAGTTGCTTTGAGTGGATTGGGTGGTGGAATTATTATGGTTCCTCTAATTCGATATTTGCTTAAAAAACCAATTCATGAGGCTACTTCACTCAGCTTGAGCATTGTTCCACTTTTGTCATTCGTTCCTATCATTCAAAATATGATGGCTAAAAATGTCCCTCAATTGATTCAAAATGGTTATAATTTTCCGCAATCAGGATATATAATTTGGCCATATTTTATCCCACTTGCCATAGGCGTCATATTTTTTTCATCTTTTGGTCAGAAAACAGCACAAAAAGTGCCCGTCTTATGGCTAAGAGTTATATTTGCTGTTCTTTCAACCATAATTTTAATTAAAACACTCTATGAAATTTTCTAAACTATTAAAAATCATCACATTTACATTTATTATGGGAAGTGTATTTTCGGTTTATGCCCAAAGCATAGAAATGGAAACAGAAAAAGCCAGACTAAAAGCAGATATATCGTTTCTGGCTTCTGATCAGTTGGGTGGCCGTCAAACAGGTTCTTCAGGAGAATTATCCAGCGCAACGTATATTAGAAATGAGTTCAAAAAGAACAAATTGACATTGCTTGGCAAAGACGGTTTTCAAGAATTTAGTATTATTCAACTTCGCATAGCGACTGAAAAATGTCGATTTGCTATGAATTCTGCAAATGGATTTATCAATGACTTTAAATTATTTGAAGATTATTACCCATTGTCATTATCATCAAACAACGACAGTATTGCTGCAGAAACCATAGATGTTGGATACGGTTTGGTGAGCGAAAAAGAAAAAAGAGATGATTATATTGGATTGGATGTTGCAGGAAAAGTGGCTATAATTCGTCTAGGGTTTTTAGGTTCAGATGAAAAACCAAATTCTCCCTTGGCTGAAGTTGCGGACATTACAACCAAAGTAAAAGAAGCTGAAAAACGAGGTGTAGTGGGTATTATTTTTATCAGGGCAAAAATGACCGACGAAGATCCTAGCGGTCAATTAAGTCGCACAATTGTTCCAACAAAATTGCCTATTTTTTATTTTAAACCAAGAAATCACTTTCCAAAATTCAATGTTATAATGAAGAGTTTTTTATGGTCGCCAACCGCAGTTGGTCATAATGTGATGGCATTCAAAAACAACCATCGCAAAAAAACAGTTGTAGTTTGTGCCCACCATGATCATATTGGTAACAATGAATACGACAATAGCAAAATAAAAGGCATTTCTGGTATTCATAATGGCGCAGATGACAATGCTAGCGGTGTGGCTACTTTGCTTGAGCTTTCTAGAAAATTAAAAGGCTGGAAATACCGCAAAAACAACTATTTATTTTTGGCCTTTAGCGGAGAAGAATTGGGTTTAATTGGTTCTAAATTCTTTATTCAAAATCCTGAAATTCCTCTGAAAAGCATCAATTACGTGATCAATATTGATATGTTAGGCAGGATTGATTCAACGAAACAAATGCTTACCATTAACGGAGTTGGAACTTCACCAGATTGGGCAACTACACTACAAAAAATAAAAACTGATACAACGCAGTTAAAAATTGCAACCACTGAAAGCGGCATGGGTCCAAGCGATCATGCGAGTTTTTATTTGGAGGGAATTCCTGTATTGCATTTCTTTAGCGGACAACACAAAGATTACCATACTCCAGATGACGATGAGTACAAAATCAATTATCAAGGAATGTACAACAGCATTGAGGTGATTAAACAAGTTGTGAAATTGAACAACAAATGTAAAAAACTAAAATTCACGAAAACCAAAGATGCCACACCCGGCAGAACAAAGTTTAAAATTACTATGGGCGTAATGCCCGACTATTCTTTTTCAGGTAAAGGAATGAAAATTGACGGCGTTTCCGAAAACAAACCTGCAATTAAGGCCGGATTAATGAGAAATGACATCATTGTAAAACTCGGCGAAAATTCTGTTACAGGAGTTGAAGATTACATGGTTGCATTGGGTAAATTTAATGCCGGCGATAAAACAATGGTAACCATAATCAGAGGATCTGAAACATTAATTAAAGAAATTCAATTTTAATGAAAATCATAGAACACATAGAAAATAGAAAATCAACCCTGTTTTCATTTGAAATATTGCCGCCTTTGAAAGGGTTAGGCATACAAAGTATTTATAATGCAATTGACCCATTACTTGAGTTCAACCCCTCTTTTATTGACGTAACTTACCACAGAGAGGATTTCGTCCTTAAAAAGCGCACAGATGGCTCATATGATCGAATTTCTACACGAAAACGACCAGGCACCGTTGCAATTTGCGCAGCAATTCAAAATCATTACAAAATTGACGCAGTACCTCACTTAATTTGTGGCGGGTTTACCAAAGACGATACAGAAACAGCCTTAATTGAATTAAATTTCTTGGGAATTGACAATGTTTTAGCCCTGCGAGGCGATGCAAAAAAAGGAGATATGTATTTTGAGCCTGAAGTTGATGGTAATAAAAATGCTTTGGATTTGATTCATCAAATCAAAAACATGAATTCCGGAATTTATTTAGATGAGGAACTCACCATTGTGCATGAATCTAGTTTCTGCATTGGGGCTGCATGCTACCCAGAAAAACATGGAGATGCACCAAATATCCAAACTGATATGAAGTACTTAAAGCGAAAAGTAGAAGCAGGTGCAGATTTTTTGGTAACCCAAATGTTCTTTGACAACAAAGATTATTTTCAATTTGTTGAGCGTTGCCGCGAAAACGGTATCAATGTTCCTATTATCCCAGGATTGAAACCATTGGCTTCGAAAAAACAACTTATTGCTTTGCCGAAAATATTCAATATTGATTTACCTGAAGCGTTAACAAATGAAGTTGAAAAATGCAAAACGGATAAAGAAGTTGTTGAAATCGGAAATCAATGGGCAATAGAACAATGCAAAGAGCTCATGAGAGCAGATGTTCCAGTTCTTCATTTTTATACAATGGGAAAAAGCGCACAAACTGAGGCTATTTGCCAAGCCATTTTTTAAAAAATGTTAGATGCTACCGTAATTAAATCGACCGGAAGTTGGTATATTGTTAGAACCAACGATGGAAGAATAATTCGGGCTCGCACTAGAGGAAAAATGCGTTTGCAAATTGTTGACACCAGCAATCCAGTTGCAGTTGGCGATCTTGTAAATATTGAATTAGATGCTAATTATGAAAATACGGGCTCAATTACAGCAGTCAAGCCCCGCAACAACTGGATTATTCGCAAAGCAAATAAACTGAGTTCTAAAAGGCAAATCCTTGCCACCAATTTAGATGCAGCCATCTTGGTTGCGAGTCTTTTTGCTCCCCGTACATCTTTGGGATTTATTGATCGATTCATTTTATGTTGTCAATCGATGCATGTTCCAGCTGTTTTATTTTTGAACAAAACAGATTTATTGAAAGATGAAATCACCAAAGTAACCGAAGAACTAAACCGAGTTTACAAAGATGCTGAAGTAACAATTTTGGTGGGTTCAGCAAGGAAAAACCAAGGTTTAGAACCTTTATTAAATTTTATTTCTGGAAAAAGAATTTTATTGGCGGGACATTCTGGGGTAGGAAAATCTACCATACTAAATACCCTGTTTCCGGGTGTAAGAGCCAAAGTTGGAAGTATTTCTGAATCGCACGAAAAAGGGAAGCATACCACCACTTTCGCTGAAATGTTTATACTTGATAAAAACACTCAAATTATTGATACCCCAGGTATTCGCGACTTTGGCGTAGTTGATATTCCCGATGGAGAAATTGCACATTATTTTCCTGAATTTAGAGCGGTTATGAGTCAATGCAGATTCAACAATTGCAGACATGAACATGAACCAGATTGCGGTGTTTTAAAAGCAGTTGCAGAGGGAATCGTTCCGCAAGAACGGTATTATAGTTATTTGAGTATCTTGCACAACGAAGACATGTATAAATAACGATATTTGTAAATATTTGATGAAATTATCCCTCAAAAATATCATTTTTATTTATCTGGCAATCGCTGCTTTGTTCACGCAATCATGCATCAAGAGTGACCAATATGCGTCAAATTCTAAATTGTTGTTTTCGAAAGATACTGTTTATTTTGATACCATATTTACCAGAATGCCGGGTACTACATACCCCATTTCTGTTACCAAAATGCTCAGCATTAAAAATAATGAAAATGCTTGGGTTAAAGCCAATTTCAAAGTTGCTGGAGGGTTAAGTTCACCGTACAAAATCAATATTGATGGTATTGGCGGGAAAGAAATTAAAGATTTGGATATTGGCCCAAATGACAGTGTGTTCATTTTTGTGCAATGTGCCTTGGAAGCCAACAACACAACAAATCCTGCGTTGGTATTAGACAGCTTAATTGCCAATGTAGGACAATCAACGAGTAAACTTATTTTGGCGGCATATGGTTGGGATGCGCATTACGTAAAAAATGAAATACTGCCCAACAACACCGTTTGGAATGATGTAAAAAAACCTTACGTTATTGTTGAGTCCATTGAGATTGCAACAGGAAATACTTTTATCATAGAAAAGGGCGTTCAAGTTTTTGCTTCTGCAAGGACTGGAATTTTTGTATTAGGCAATTTCAATATTCGTGGAACTGCGCAAGAAAGAGTAAAAATTCGTGGAGATAAACCTGTTTATGCTACCGAAAAACTTCCCAATCAATGGGGAGGCATTTTTTTCTTACCTGGTGGGAAGGGTAAAATTGAATATGCCGACATCTCAAATGCAACCATTGGAATTCGGGTAGATTCATTGTTGAACACCCCTTCATTGATTATTAACCAAAGCAAAATCCAATACTGCGGACAAGCAAGTTTAATTGGTGTAACTACGAGCATCAATGCCACTAACTGCTTATTTGCCGATGTTGGAAGTTACTCATTCCTCGCCTATTTGGGAGGAAAATACGAATTTAATCATTGCACATTTGCTGAATATTCAGGCATCAATACAAGACAGCAAGGACATTTGGCAATTACAAATACCCAAAGAGATGGAAACGGGGTTTTATTGAATTGGAAGGATCTAGATTTTACACTTACCAATTCAATTGTGGAAGGACCCATGATTGATGAAATATTCATTGATAACGTTTCAAAAGCTGTTTTCAATGTAAATTCAAATTACAACCTATTAAAAACCAAAGACCCAAAGAAATTATTCAATACACCATTTAACTATTTCAACAAGAAAAATACTGGATTTATAGATGTTTCAATTGGTAATTACGGCATTGATTCAACTTCATTTGGAATTAGTAAAGCTGGCTTGAGTAATCCCATTAACGTTATTGACATAAATGGTAAATCAAGGAAAAATCCTAGTGATATTGGGGCTTACGAAAAGTAATTAGTTGCGTTTAGCCGCAAAAAATTCCTTCATTAAATGGGAACATTCATCTTCGAGTACACCACCTACAATTTCAGTTTTTTGATAAATGATTTTATTACTAATGGTTGAGTACCCAAACTTAGGCTCTTTAGCGCCATAAACAATTCTTCCAAATCTAGCCCACTTACTAGCGCCAGCGCACATCACACAAGGCTCAATGGTAACAAAAAGTGTACACTCATCTAAAAACTTACTATTCATATATTGAGCAGCACTTGTAATGGCCAACATTTCTGCATGCGCTGTTACATCTAGCAATTTTTCCGTTTGATTATATCCTTTTCCGATGATTTTATTATCACAAACCACAATGGCACCAATTGGAACTTCATCATCTTCAAAAGCTTGATGCGCCAAATCGAGAGCTTTGCGCATAAAATAGGCATCACTGAATATTTCTTCTTGAATATCTTTCATTATTTTAATAGCAATTAAGCCTTTTTTTAGTGAACTTTGTTAATAGATTATGAGAATTGGTATTGTGTTATATCCCACCTTCGGCGGAAGTGGTGTTTTAGCCACAGAATTAGGGAAAGCGCTTTCAAAAATAGGACATGAAGTTCACTTTATCAGTTATCATCAACCAGCAAGACTAGATTTTTTCATGGAAAATATTTTTTTCCATGAAGTTATTATCCCTCAATACCCTTTATTTGAATATGCACCATACGAAACAGCACTTGCTGGTAAGATTGTAGATATAGTAAAATCTGCAAAACTTGAAGTTTTACATGTACATTACGCCATTCCTCATGCTTCAGCCGCTTTGTTAGCTAAGCAAATACTGAACGAAGAAAATATTCACATTCCAGTAGTTACAACCCTTCATGGAACAGACATTACCCTAGTTGGCCGTGAAGCATCTTACGAACCAGTTGTAAGTTGGAGCATCAATAATTCAGATGCAGTTACCGCTGTATCTGAAAGCTTGAGAGCAGATACCTTTGAGCATTTTCATATTCGTAGAGAAATTCATGTAATTCCAAATTTTATTGACTTTACAAGGTTCAACAAACAACCCCGTGAGCACTTTAAAAAAGCAATTGCACCAAATAACGAAAAAATCTTAGTTCATACTTCAAACTTTAGAAAAGTGAAAAGAATTGAAGATGTTATTCGTGTGTTTGAAATTGTTCAAAATAAAATACCTGCAAAACTCCTATTAATTGGCGATGGCCCTGAACGTTCACATATAGAAAAAGTTTGCAGAGACTTGAATGTTTGCGACCGCGTAACTTTTCTTGGAAAACAAGAAGCAATTGAAGAAATATTAAGCGTTTGCGATTTGTTTATTCTTCCTTCAGAAAGAGAAAGTTTTGGACTATCTGCCTTAGAAGCAATGGCATGCGAAGTGCCTGTTATTTGCAGCAATGCAGGTGGCTTACCGGAGGTTATTGAAGATGGGGTAAACGGATATTTATCTAACGTAGGTGACTATGAAAAAATGGCTGCTGATGCTCTCTATATCCTTACTGACGAAGCGCGTTTTACACAATTCAGAAAAAATTCACTTCTAAAAGCGAAAGAATTTGACTTAAGTAAAATCTTAACGCTTTATGTTGATTTATATCAATCAGTAATCAGTTAATTTTTATTGAAATTTTCTTTGAGAAATTTCAATGCAATACTTATTTGATTCTCCACAGTTTTAGGAGTAATCTCTAAAATTTCTGCTATTTCTTTATAACTCAGTTCGTAAATACGGCTCATTAAAAAGACTTGTTTGCACTTTTTAGGAAGTTGATCAATTAACAAATGAATTCTCTTTTCTGATTCCTTGGCAACCATCGAAGTATGTGCATTAACGTTAGCATCAAAAACCGGTGATTCGTCATTGATATCAGTAACGTCTAACTTCGACTTTTTAATGAAATTTAAACATCTATTTTTTACCGAAGTAAATAGATAACTTTTGATTCCATTTGGATCCAAGTCATTTGATTCGCGGTTCCAAATGGCAATAAAAACATCATGAACGAGTTCTTCTGCATCGTTGCTTCTACCAATTATAGAGGTAGCAAATGCCACCAAACCCGGTCGGAATTTTCTAAATAATTGTTCGAATGCAACTAAATCTTTAGCCAAAAGTGATAATTTCTAATGAATTGGCCACAAAAATAAGAGCAAGATTAACAAATACTAAAAAAAACTTTTCCCGAATTGTTAATTAGCCAAATCAGAAACGAACTGTAAATGCATCAATTTTAATTCTTCAAATGAAAATTCACCTTCAAAATAGGCAACTGCCGCATCAATATCTTCAACATCAGCAGATTTAAAGAATTGTACAACTTCTTCTTGTAAATCGTCATCTAAAAACTGTTCAAGGAAGAACTTAATATTAATTTTTGTACCACTATTCACAATTTGTTCCATTTCATTTATCAATTCATCAAATGAAATTCCCAATTGCTTTGCTATATCTGGCAGTTCTACCTTTTTGTCTATGTTCAAAATAATGCTCACTCTTTTGGCAGACTTTTCAGAATTACCTTTTAGAACAATATCTATAGGGCGTTCAATGTCATTATCTTGAACATATTTTTCAATATAAGCAATAAATTGTTCGCCAAATTTTTGGGCTTTATTTTTGCCAACACCACTAATATTCGCCAATTCTTCTAGCGTAATTGGGAATTTTATTGCCATATCTTCCAAACTTGGATCTTGGAAAATAACATAAGGAGGAAGTTCCTTCTCTTTGGCAACCTTGCGACGTAATTCTTTTAAATCTGAAAACAAAACTTCATCGCAAACACTTTCAAGTTTAAAACTATCAAAGTTTTCTTCATTTACATTTTCGTATTCATCGTCAACCGACATTTCATGTGGTTTGGGATTTTTGATATATTCAACACCCGCCTCATTGATGCTCAGCAAACCATATTTTTCAATGTTTTTGAATAAATATCCATTTACCAAGGCCAATCTCACCAATGATTTCCAAAACAACTTATCTTTCTCTGTGCCAATTCCAAACAGCGAATGTTGCTCGTGGTTGTATGATTTTATTGCGTTGTCATTTTTATTTCCAATAATAAAATTAACAATATGCGTCAATGAAAACTCAGACTTTAGTTCATCAAAACACTGAAGTGCCGCTTTTACATCGTTCGAAACTTCTTGCTTTGGCTTAGGATGTGCGCAGTTGTCACACATTTTTTCGCAATTTTTTTCATCGAATGTTTCACCAAAATAATGCAATAACAATTTTCTACGGCATTGAGAACTCTCTGCAAATGCAGCGGTTTCAGCAAGTAACAAACCTCCGATTTCCTGTTCTGCAACAGGCTTATCTTTCATGAATTTTTCAAGTTTCTCAACATCATTAGGATTGTAATACAATAAACAATCACCAGTCATTCCATCTCTACCCGCACGTCCTGTTTCTTGATAATAACCTTCCAAACTCTTGGGCACATCGTAATGGATCACAAAACGAACATCTGGTTTATCAATACCCATTCCAAATGCAATCGTAGCAACAATTACGTTGCAATCTTCCATCAAAAACGCATCTTGGTGATTTGCTCTCACTTTAGCATCTAAACCGGCATGGTAAGGAAGCGCTTTGATGCCATTCATTTTAAGCATTTCTGCTATTTCTTCTACCTTTTTACGCGACAAACAATAAACAATACCAGATTGGTCGTGATGTTGTTTGATAAAAGACAACATTTCTTTATGAACAATGTCTTTTCTGCCTTTAGGCTTTACTTGATAGTATAAATTTCCGCGGTTAAATGAACTCTTAAATAACTTTGCATCTAACATTCCAAGATTTTTTTGAATGTCGTATTGTACTTTGGGAGTAGCAGTAGCTGTTAACGCCAAAATTGGAACTTCTCCAATTGCCTTCACCATTTGGCGAATTTTGCGATATTCAGGTCTAAAATCGTGACCCCATTCTGAAATACAATGTGCTTCATCAACGGCAACAAATGAAATTTTAACTTTGCTTAAAAGGTCTAATGTATCTTCTTTTCTTAATGTTTCAGGAGCCACATACAATAATTTCGTATCTCCAGCCAACATGTCTGTAACTACCTTATTTAAATCGGATTTGCTAAGCGAACTATTTAAAAAATGCGCCAATCCATTACTATCAGAAAAACCACGAATATTATCTACCTGATTTTTCATTAATGCAATAAGAGGAGAAATTACAATAGCAGTACCTTCCATCATTAAAGCGGGCAACTGATAACAAAGAGATTTCCCTGCCCCTGTTGGCATAATTACGAAACAATCTTCGCCATTTAAAATACTATCAATTACTACTTCCTGATTACCCTTAAATCCATCAAATCCAAAGAATTCCTTCAAACATCTTTTGGGGTCCTTTGCGTCTTGAAATGCTGCCTGCATATTACTCTGTAAATTCTATATTATTATGTTAAAATTATTTGTTATTTTATACTAGTTGTAGCCATAACAATAACTAAATTTGAGATGTGAAGATACAACGTTTTTTTGAATTGGTAATATTTATTTAATCAAAATAGGCCAATCCAACCTTTAAAGTCACATTTTTTTAGTTAATTTGAAACAAACATTTTCACATTGTCCGAAAATCAACACCATATCATCCAAAAAGTCGCAGTTGAAGCAATTCAAAACGAATTAACGTCGTTGAAAGTTTTACCTTCATTTATTCAAAACGACTTTATAAAAGCCATTGAAATCATTTTGGCTTCTGAGGGAAGAGTGGTCTTGACAGGAATTGGAAAAAGTGCAATCATTGCTCAAAAGATCAGCGCTACCATGAACAGCACGGGTCAGCCCGCCTTATTTATGCACGCCGCAGATGCCATTCATGGCGATTTGGGAATGATTCAAAAAAATGATGTTATCATTGCCATTTCAAAAAGTGGAAATACGCCTGAAATTAAAGCGCTCGCTCCCTTGTTGAAGCAGTTTGGCAATACATTGGTAGCAATAGTAGGTAACATGAATTCTGAATTGGCAAAAATGGCCGATTTGGTTATCGATACAACCGTTGATAAAGAAGCTTGCCCCAATAATTTAGCACCTACCACAAGCACCACGGCCCAATTAATTATGGGAGACGCCATTGCCGTTTCTTTATTACAACTTAGAAATTTTTCAGGACAAGATTTTTCTAAATACCACCCAGGTGGAGCACTAGGAAAAAAATTATATCTGAAGTGTGAGGAAATTGCAACAAGAAATGCCAAACCTCAGGTTTTACCCACAGATCCTTGGAAAAAAGTAATCGTTACAATTACAGAGAGTCGCCTTGGTGCAACTGCAGTAATTGATAATCAAAATAACATATTAGGCATTGTTACTGATGGCGACATCAGAAGAATGCTCAACAAATTTGAAGACTTCTCTCATTTAACAGCCCAAAATATCATGTCAATGAATCCGCTTACAATCGATGCAGAATCTCTTGCAGCGAAAGCAGGTAATTATATGCAAGAAAAAAAAATAACCCAACTTATTGTTACTAAAAACAACCAATATTTGGGGTTAATACATCTGCATGACCTATATTCAGAGGGCATTATTTAATTTAAAAATGAAAAATAAAAACCATTATGTAATTATTATGGCAGGCGGAATCGGATCGCGATTTTGGCCAGTGAGTAAAAAGAATTTTCCTAAACAATTTATGGATATTTTGGGAACGGGACAATCACTTATTACCCAAACATACATGCGTTTTGCGGAATTTATTCCTGAAGAAAACATTTATATCGTTACCAACAAAGATTACGTTGAATTGGTTCAAACACATATTCCAAGTATTCAAAGAAATCAGATATTGGAAGAGCCATTGGCTCGAAATACTGCACCGTGTATTGCCTTGGCAACATATAAGTTAAAGCAGATTAATCCCAATGCAATTTGCATTATTGCCCCTTCAGATCATTTAATTACCCAAGAAAAGCAGTTCATTGAAACTTCTTTGAAGGCTTTAGATTTTGCTGAAGAAAATGATGCTTTGGTAACTTTGGGAATTCAACCAAGCCGTCCAGATACGGGTTATGGCTATATCCAATACAATCCCAAAACTTCATCTAACGGAATTCATGAAGTAAAAACATTCACTGAAAAACCAACCGAAGAAATTGCAAAGAGCTTTATTGAGAGCGGTGAATTTTTATGGAATGCGGGTATTTTTGTTTGGAGCTTAAATGCAATTGCAAATAGATTCGAACACCTATTGCCTGAAATTCACCAACTTTTTAGTGAATTGGATTTTAATTCCCCAAATATTTCAAATGAATTAGAAATCACCTACGGCCAGTGCCCCAGCATTTCTATTGACTATGGAATTATGGAAAAAGATAAGAACGTTTTTGTACTTCCATCTAACTTTGGTTGGAGCGATCTTGGTACGTGGAAAAGTTTATGGGATGTGTCTAAAAAAGACAGTTCAAACAATAGTTTAATAGGAAACAATATTCGCGCTTACCAATCAAGTGAAAGTTTGGTATTCTCTAACAACGAGAAACTATTGGTAATTAGTGGTTTAGAAAATGTGGTGGTGGTTGATTCAGACGACGTGCTACTCATCATGAACAAAGACAAAGAACAAGAATTACGAAACATAGTGAATGAAATAAAGGACAAATTCAAAGGAAAATATAATTAACAATTTTTTTACCCATTTGTACTTGATTTAATAATTTTGGTGCCGTATATTTGTACTGTTATCGATTATTCGGTAACGCCAACTGTTACGCGCTTTTATAATACCAACAACATCCTGGCCGTGCCTTCTAGCGCGGCCTTGATTTTTTAAAGCCATCTTGTGAAACAATCTCAAAACTTTAAAGCACTTCTTTTTCTTCATATTGCAGTTTTTCTGTGGGGATTTACCGCCATTTTTGGCAAACTTATCTCTTATGGTTCCACAACGCTCGTTTGGCATAGAATGACAATTGCGGCACTTGCCTATTTTCTTCTTCCTACTGTTTGGAAAGGATTAAAAACCATTTCATTTACTCATTTTCGAACATTTTTTGGAATTGGAATTATTGTTTGTGCCCACTGGCTCACTTTCTATGGAAGTATTAAACTAGGGAATTCAGTTTCAATCACGCTCGCTTGTCTTGGGTCTGCTTCGTTTTTTGCCGCAATTATTGAACCCATTATTCTTAAATCGAAATTTATTAAAAAAGACATTCTCATTGGTTTAGTAGTTATTGTTGGGGTTCTATTTATAAGCTTTTCACTACCTGAAAATAACAACATAAACATTTCATATCCCGCTGCAATAGGAACAGGCTTAATCAGCGCTGCTTTGGCAGCCTTATTTACAACACTCAACAAGAAAAACATAGAGAAGTCACATCCATTAACAATTAGCGCCATAGAAATGCTCGCTGGAGCTGTATTGCTTTCTATTATTGTTCCACTAACCACTCAAAATACCATTTGGTATCCTCAAATGGATATAACCAAGTTTGATCCTCTGCATCTGCAAAATGGTGCGCTCGATTTGGTTTGGGTGCTTGTACTTGCAATTTTTTGCACCAACCTTACATTTTATCTTGGAACCTACTCGCTAAAATATCTCAGTGCTTTTACCGCCAACTTAACCGTAAACCTTGAGCCTATTTATGGAATTGTCTTAGGAATATTAATTTTCCACGAAAATAACGAACTCAATATGAAGTTTTATATCGGCACTATCATCATTATTAGCGCCATCTTTATCAATCCAATTTTATCCCTCAGAAAAAATGAAAATTGAAGATATCACAAATCTCATTGAAAGTAGACGTAGCCATTTTGCCAAAGAATTTAATGGCAAAATAGCTCCAAAGTCCCTCATAGAAAATTTAGTTAACAATGCCAATTGGGCACCATCTCATAAGTTAACAATGCCTTGGCATTTTGTTGTTTTTGAAGGAAATTCAATGCAAATCCTTACCAATAAAATTCTTGAAATACAAACCGTGAATAATCCAGAAATGGACGAGGCTAAAATTTCGAAAATAAAAAATATCCCTCAAAAAGTATCTCATATCATTGCAATTTGCCTCAAACCAAGTTTCAAAGTTCCCCTTTGGGAAGAATATTGTAGTATTGGCGCAGCCGTTCAAAACATCTATCTTACATTAAATACCCAAAATGATTTTGGGGGATATTGGACCACCGGAAACGCTACAAACTCGCCAGAAATGAAAGAATATCTGGGGCTTGAGGAAACGCATGAACACCTTGGATTTTTCTTTATTGGTGGATTAGACGAAAAGAGAACCTTGGCGCATAGAAACACTGTTAGCGTTGAATGGAAATAAAAAAGCCAATTGAAAATTCAATTGGCCTTCTTATTGCATAAAGATTTAGATTAATACGATTTCGCAAAAACCACCCTTTGTTTTGATGGGTTTCCGGTAAATACACACTTTCCTTCTTCTAATTGATTGTCTAAAGGAATACAACGAATTGTAGCCTTTGTAAGTTCCTTAATTTTTGCTTCAGTTTCATTTGTACCATCCCAATGGGCATAAGCAAAACCTTGTTTGTTGTTGATTACATCTAAAAATTCATCCCAATTATTGGCGTCAAAATATCTTTCTTTTCTGAAATCTAATGCTTTTTGAAACAATGATTGTTGAATTTCATCTAACAAATTCGAAATAAAAGAAGCAATGCCTTCGGTTGATAAAACTTCTTTGGTTTTGATATCTCTGCGGGCCAATTCAATGGTGCCATTTGCAAAATCTCTAGGCCCCATAGCCAAACGCACTGGAACACCTTTTAATTCCCACTCAGCAAATTTATAGCCAGGTTTGTGGGTATCGCGGTTATCTAATTTTACAGAAATGCCCAATTTTTTCAATTCACCGAGAATGCCATTCAACCTTTCACAAATTTGTGTAAACTCTTCATCAGTTTTATAAATTGGCACTGCTACCACTTGAATTGGAGCCAATTTAGGTGGCAACACAAGTCCCTCGTCGTCACTGTGAACCATAATCAAAGCACCCATTAAACGGGTAGAAACCCCCCAACTGGTTGCCCAAACATAATCAAGGGTTCCTTCTTTACTTTGGAACTTTACATCAAAAGCTTTTGCGAAATTCTGACCTAAAAAGTGAGAAGTTCCCATTTGAAGTGCCTTACCATCTTGCATCATTCCTTCAATACAATAAGTTTCGTCGGCACCTGCAAAACGTTCTTTCTCAGTTTTCAATCCTTTAATAACAGGAATAGCCATAAACGTTTCTGCAAACTCTGCATAGACCTCTAACATTTGTTCAGTTTCTGCAATTGCCTCCGTTTTGGTTGCGTGAGCAGTATGTCCCTCCTGCCATAAAAACTCGGCTGTTCTCAAGAACAAACGGGTTCTCATTTCCCAACGAACCACATTGGCCCATTGGTTGATTAGAATTGGCAAATCACGATAGCTTTGAATCCAATTCTTATAGGTATTCCAAATAATTGCCTCACTAGTAGGTCTAACAATCAACTCTTCGGTTAATTTAGAATCTGGATCAGGAATCAATTTTCCGGGATTTTCAGGATCTGGCTTTAATCTATAATGGGTTACAATTGCACATTCTTTGGCAAATCCTTCCGCATTTTTCTCTTCTTTTTCGAACAAGCTTTTGGGAACAAACAATGGAAAATAAGCATTGCTATGACCAGTGTCTTTGAACATCTGATCTAGTTGGCGTTGCATTTTTTCCCAAATTGCATAGCCATATGGTTTGATTACCATACATCCTTTTACAGCACTGTGTTCAGCTAAATCGGCATTGTTTACCAAGTTATTGTACCACTCACTGTAATTCTCACTGCGTTTTATTTTCTCGAAAGCCATTTGAATAATATGAGGCAAATTTACAAAATTCAACCAACTAAAAGGGTTAAACTTACAAAAAGGAATGATTATTAGCGCAAAACGGTTACATCACCGCTAAATGGATACCATTTACCATCGGTTCCTTTGACATTTACAATGTAAACATATACCCCGCCAGGAACAATTTCACTTCTGTAAATACCATCCCATCCGCTGCCACATCCTTGTCCCTCATAAATTTTCTCACCCCAACGATTGAAAATTTTCATGGTATAATTTGCAATAAAAATGCCCTCTGGTTTAAACAACTCATTCAAATTATTTCCGTTCGGTGTAAAGGCATTGGGAATAAATACTTTAGTTTTCACACCTGGATCGTCAACATTGCTACAACTATTGTTAAACCAAGAACTATCAACACCCACCGTTTTGTTTCTCAATGCGGTAATGCGATATTCCAAATTAGGCAAGCAGTTTAAACTTGGCAAAGGATCAATATAATTTGAATCCGAAGATGCAACACGATCAATTTCAACAAGTCCATTTCCGCTATTTCGCTCCACAATATATTCTTTAACCCCTTCTGACCATTCAATATATTTATTCCATTGCAACAATGGATAATATTGATTTGTAAGCGAAACATCCAACAAAATAGATTGCGAAATCAATGTAAATTTGCTACTGTCGCCACATTCATCGATTCCCAAAACCTTATAAATTGCACTGTAATTATCTACTGAAAATGATTTATCATTTACTACCAGTGAATCAGACTTTGCGCTCAACACCCAAATATTCTTAAATGTAGACGATTTGCTTTCTTTTCCAACAATTACAAACCTTTCTAAAGGTATTTTATTTTTTACAAGTTGCTGCCATTCCACCCTCACATATTGATCGTTCAGAACAGTAGCACGTTTCATTTCAGGTGGGGCAACTTGATTCATATAAATTGGAGAAACATGACAAGTATCACTCCAACTAAATTCATTTAATCCACCAAATTCATAAGCCTTTACTCTGTAATGATGCACTTTGTAACATTTGATACTTGTATCAATATAACTCAACGCTAATCCAGAAACTTGTCCGATACTATCAAAATTCGACGTTCCAATTTGCCTGTAAACCACATAACGATCAACAGGCCACCCAACGTAACTGCTCCAATTTAAAATACTTGCATTTAAAGCGGATTTACCACGGAGTTCAACTGTACAATGTTTGTTTAATGATACTTCCTTTTGTGTGAAGTTACACAAATTTGTACTCGCTATTTTATAACAATCGCTTCGATGAAGCGCATCAACACCCCCAATTTGAATCATGGTATCTGTTACATTCGACAAAGAATTAATTGGCACAAATCCAGCACCTTTGTCGGCATAAACGATATAGTTTGAAAAATCAAACGAAGGGTATTTTTTCCAAACCAATTCATGCGTCACATCATTCACTACACTTACCCTTCTCCAAGTTGGATCCAAAGGAATTACGGTATCACCAACTTGAATAGTAATTTCAGATTGTGCGGTATCCCAACAACCCAATTTGTCAGAAACGAAATACTGCAAATGATAAATATCTGATTTTTGAGGGACAAAATTAAATGTCAAACCTGTTTGGCTCGGCAATCCATTGAATAACCAATATGAATTTTGAATGGCAGTGTCTGAAAAGACTTTTGCATTTGCCGACCACTTTTGGCCCAAACAAACTAAACTTGTGTTAGATGTAATTTGCACAGAAGGTTGAGTGAGTTTTACTCCAAATTTCAAGGTATCAAAACACTCATTTTTAGATTTCACAATCAACTGAACACTGTTGCTTTTAGATATGAACTTATGTTTGACAGAATCACCCATAACGCTCAAATTCTCATTCAAAAAGCCCCATTTCACCATTGTGATTGGTGCATCGGAACAAGTGCTTGTTGACTTGAATTGAATTGAATCTCGCAAGCATAAACCTTGTTTGGTAAATTGCGTTTGGGGATTGTCAAAAACAAAAATCGTATCTGTTGGCCTGATTATGCGTTTACAACCAAATGAATCCTTCAAAATCAATGCGGGCATGTATTTTCCAGGAACACTGTATTTGTGAATAGCATTATTCCCTGTAACCACCATACCATCTCCATAGTCCCACTCTTTATAGGCGGTTTGCGTATTAACACTATCGCTAAAACTCACAAATAATGGCAAACATCCTTTATTCGGAGTAAATGAAAATTTACCATCAGGACCAGGAACCAAAATTAAATATAAAAAGGTTTTACTATTTGAACATCCCAATGAATCTGTAATGGTCAATGAAATGGTATATTTCCCTGGATTCAAATATTGGTGACTTGGATGCTGCAAAATTGAAGTGCTTTTATCTCCAAAATCCCACAACCATTTTCTTATTGAAACATTCGAAGACAAACTTGAATCCCTGAAATTCACCAACATTGGTGGACATTTGGTGCCTACTGTGGTATAATTTACCCTGACCTTCAAACGCTCACCAGGAAAATAAACCTGATATTGTTGCTTTGCATAACAGTTCGACCCATCAGTAACAACTACGGTAACTGTGTAATTTCCAGAATCGGCGTATTTGTGGTTGATATTCTGGGATGTATATTTATTGCCATCTCCCATATCCCAAGAATACATGTAAACATCAGACAAGCGCTTCTTGTCAATATATCCCTTCAAGTTGCTTGTAGAGCAGGTATGTTCCCAAATAAGCCTAGTTTTGAAGCCCGGTCCTTTTATTGGAATTGGAATCAAGGTACTCGGTTCACATATTGAAGTACCTTCGGTTATTAATCGTGCCCAAAGTGTATCTTTAAATGAATTTTGAATGGTATATTTTGTATTGGTTGAATTAATTCGCAGGGTGTCACCGTTACTCAAAATCCATAAATGTTTCTTCCTTGAAGAGTAACTACTATCTGTAAAAACGATATCAGCGGGCAAACAAGTGGTTGGCTTTGTAACAGAACCCTTTAAATTTGATTCGCCTACGTCAAAAACAATGCTATCATACTGCTTACAATACTTTGTATAATTCACAATGAGTTTAATTTTGTAAATCCCAGCTGAATCAAATTTAAAGTTAAATGCCGTTCTTCCCCATGCGGTATCCTTACCATTGATATTCCAATACACAGAATTTGCAGGAAAACCATCTACTGAAAGACTTGCAAAACCAGGAGCACATAATTTTGAATTAAGAACCGTAATTCTCCCTATTGGAGATGGTGGTGTAACAAAATAGGGTTGTACAGTATCCCAACAACCACTTGAATCATCCCAAACCCTTAAAATAACACTGTGGTATTTTGAGGGATCTAATTCTACTGAGTCAGTATAATACGATTTACCATCAATAAACCATTTGAATTTGGTGTATTTAGAAGAAACATTTGTTACATAAAGCTTTTTAGTATTACAAATATCGTAACTGTATAAAACTTTGGCATAAGCAGCCACCACTTTAAAAGAATCAACCTGAAAGGCAGTATCAGGACATCCATTGTGATAAGAAATTAGATGAGGAACTACCCATCCTGTATCTCTGTCATAGGTATGTTTTACATTGGTTTTGGTATATGGCGTTGGCAATTTCCCCCATGGCTTTATCATGGCAACTGATGATTTATTCGAAGAATCATCGAATACCCAACGAAAACTATCAATAGTAAAACCTGGATATTTTGTGGCATTCACAAACTTGATTGGATCGGTATTGTTACAAATTAAACCAAGTCTATCTGTGAAAAAACGCGGGTTTGTTTTCATGCCCACTTTAACTATAAAATTCCTTTCGGTTATACAATTCTTATAGATTTTAACAAAAGCCTTAACCGTAAAAGTACCCGTGTCTAAAAACATACGTTTTACTTTTTTTGTGTAATAAACATCATTGTTACCAAAGTCCCAACCATAACCCATGATTTGACGGTTTGTTGAAACGTTCATGTCTCCTACAAATAAAAATGGAACACAGCCAGTCAAAACTCCAATTGGAGTAATTGAAGTAATATTGGTTTGTAAATTCTCGTATACAATTGAATCGGTACAACCATATTCATTGGTAACAACCGCAACAATATCATTGATTGCCTTATTTCCAATTTTTGTTTTTAAGGGATTTGTATTTCCCAAATAATACCTTGCTGTATACGAACCCATATCTACTTTGGCAAACCATTGAATTGACTTGATTTTTGCTGTATCTACGTAAGTGGCTTCAATATCAAATGGAATAGGACAAGGAAATGAATCTTTCAATACTATTTTACCATTG
This sequence comes from Flavobacteriales bacterium, assembly GCA_947487175.1. Lineage (GTDB taxonomy): Bacteria > Bacteroidota > Bacteroidia > NS11-12g > UBA955 > VMCP01. The sequence continues at coordinate 29,908 of CANKVM010000002.1, forward strand.
GGTTTGGGATTAATTCTGATGTAATTGCTTTTAGTTAGCTGTGCCGAACATGATCTAAAAATAGACTGCACTTTCAAACTAACAGAATAAATACCGGCGTTGTTATAAATATGCGATGGAAAAGCCTTGCTTGATTTTGTGCCATCTCCAAAATTCCATTCAAACTTCAAACCGCCGTTAAAAGTGCTCTTATTATCAAAATTCACCAACCCTGGACCACAAAATATAGTTTGATCTGCCAAGAAATCCGCTTTTAAAGGACCTAAATAAAGTCCATTAACAAATGCAAATGAATCGGTACAACCGGAAGCATCTGTAACTTTTAAAGAAACAGTATAGGTTCCTAAAGAGGAATATTTGTGACGTGGATTTTTCAAATTACTGTTAGTTCCATCACCAAAATACCAAGTATAGGTTAATCCAGTTCCTGTACTTTTATTTACAAATGGAATCCAAGTTGGAACAACACAATCATATCCTGAATCAATGCCAAAGGCAGCCACGGGATTAGGATTTACCTTAATAATTTTATTGAGTTGGATTTTGTCTTGGCAACCATGTCCATCGGTAACCACCAAAGAAACCGAAAACACACCAGAAGCATTATAAATGTGTACTGGATTTTTAGTATTCAAAACAGTTCCATCACCCATATCCCAACTGTATTTTGTTATGGCCGTATCACCCGAGGTGCAGTTTTCAGTAAAACTGATTGATTTACCGGCACAAATTGAGGATGGGGTATATGTAAAATTTGCTTTTGGCGACTTATAAGCGGTTATAAAATTGGTTTGAGTGTAGGTAGTTTTATTTCCTTTTGAATCTGTAACAATTAATTTAACTGTGTATTTTCCTGGATTATAATAAATTGCAGAAGGATTTTGAAGAACACTGGTATTTCCATTTCCCAAATCCCAACTCCAACTAACAGCCCCAACAGATAAATCTACAAATGCAACAGTTAAGGGGGTGCAACCTTTTGTGTTTTTTGCAGTAAATTTTGCTTGAGCGTTTAATGTATTGGCCACAAATAGTAATATTAAAGCAATTAGCCAATGGCGTATCACTTTCAAATCATTACAATATTTATGAATTTCAAACATTAAAAAACTATAATTGATAGTAAAGATACAATAAAAACTATAATAAAAACAAAAGAGGCTCCCTAACGAGAGCCTCTTTATACTTAAAATTGCAAATATTAACCTCTTAACTACAACCTAAGCTATTGCCACAATTCAAACATTTGTAACATGTACCACTTCTTACGGTGATATGTCCACAAACGTTACAAGCCGGTGCATCACTTTGAACTTCTCTTAAATGATCTTGCATGTCTTTTGCTCCTGAAGCCTCTGCTTTAGCGGCACGAACCATGTCTAAAGAAATAGGTTCTGGATTAAATACAGGCTTGAACTCAGAAATAATTGGCGCTTCTGGAGCTTTTTCCATTGGCAATAAATCACTTGGTTTTACTTGAACCAAATCTTCGCGATTCAAATATTCAAACCCTAATAATCTAAAAATATAATCAACAATAGAAGTTGCATTTTTTACATTCTGATGACCTTCAACCATTCCACTTGGTTCAAAACGAGTGAATGCAAATTTATCTACAAACTCTTCCAAAGGAACACCATATTGCAAACCAACAGAAATAGCAATTGAGAAACAGTTCATCAATGAACGGAAACTCGCTCCTTCTTTGTGCATATCAATAAAGATTTCACCCAATGTTCCATCATCGTATTCACCAGTACGAACAAATATAGTTTGTCCACCTACTCTACCTTTTTGCGTAAACCCATTTCTACGATTTGGCAAACGTTTTTTCTCTACAATGTTCGAAAGTTGACGTTTGAACTTAGTATCAGGGCTTTCACTCAAAATGCGCTTAGCAGCTTCTAAAACGATATCTGGAGTCAATTCTTCAGCAATGCGAATAACTTTTCCTTTGCCTGTTGCATCCTGAGCCATTGCAGTGGTTTCTCTGTCTGCTGCTTCTTTGTCTTCTTTGTCGGCTTCTTCTTGGCTTTCAGATTTATTACTCAATGGTTGGCTCAATTTACAGCCATCACGATACAAAGCGTTGGCTTTCAAACCAAGTTTCCAACTCAATTCATAACATGCCTTGATATCTTCAACTGACGCTTCATGTGGCAAGTTAATTGTTTTACTAATTGCACCTGAAATAAATGGTTGCGCAGCAGCCATCATTCTGATATGTGCAAATGGGTGAATGTATCTTACTCCTATGTTACCACATTTGTTAGCACAATCAAATACAGGCAAATGCTCTTCCTTTAAATTTGGAGCACCTTCAACAGTCATTGTTCCTACTACAAAGTTATTGGCCGCAGCAATTTCTTTTCTGTCGAATCCTAAAGTTTGCAACATGTTGAATTTAGGATGATTGTATTGCTCAGGAGTAATTCCTAAGTTTTTCATTGTTTCTTCACCCAAACTGTATTTGTTGAAAATAAAGCCAATTTCAAATGCCATAATAGCTTCTGATTCTACTTTTTCCAAATCAGCATCTGTAAATCCTTTTGCTTTTAACGTTTCATGATTGATAAACGGAGCACCTTTGAAAGTTTGGTGTCCTTTTGCATAATTTACAATTGCAGTTACATCAGCTTCAGAATAACCTAAATTTTTCAAAGCAAGTGGAACAGTATTGTTTACAATTTTGAAATATCCACCACCCGATAATTTTTTGTATTTCACCAAAGCAAAATCAGGCTCAATTCCTGTTGTATCACAATCCATCAACAAACCAATTGTTCCAGTTGGTGCAATTACAGTTGATTGTGCATTTCTAAATCCATATTTCTCACCCCATTGAACCGCTTTGTCCCAAGAGTTACAAGCAGATTTCAACAAATAATCTGGGCAATATTTTTCATCAATACAAACTGGCTTAATTCCCAATCCCTCAAAAGCCAAAGGAGTGTTATAAGCAGCATAACGGTGGTTGCGAATTACACGCAACATATTTTTCTTATTCTTATCATACTTGCTGAATGTGCCTTTAACAGCAGCCATTTCAGCACTTGTAGCATAAGAAGTACCAGTTAAGATTGCGGTTACAGAACCACAAATTGCAACAGCTTCTTTGCTATCGTAAGGAATACCAGCTGACATTAATACTGAACCTAAGTTGGCATAACCCAATCCTAAAGTTCTGTAATCGTAACTCAATTGAGCAACTTCTTTACTTGGGAATTGTGCCATTAACACAGAAATCTCAAGTACAGTTGTCCATAATCTCGCAGCGTATTCTAAGCTATTAACATCAAATGTACACTCATTTTCGTCAAAGAATTTTCTCAAATTCAAAGATGCCAAGTTACAAGCGGTATTGTCTAAGAACATATATTCTGAACATGGATTAGAAGCATTGATTCTTCCACCTTCAGGGCAAGTATGCCATTCGTTAATTGTATCGTCGTATTGAACTCCAGGATCAGCACAAGCCCAAGCAGCATCACCAATGGTATCCCAAACTTGTTGAGCTGGTAAGGATTTCATAACCTCTCCGGTTGAGCGTGCTGTAAAATCCCAATCTTCTCCTTTTTGCAGTTTATCAAAGAATTTGTGGGGTATACGTAAAGAGTTGTTGCTATTTTGACCTGAAACAGTATTATATGCTTCACCTTCATAATCGCTCGCGTATCCGCCTGCAATTAGAGCAGCAACTTTTTTCTCTTCCCCTTTTTTCCAAGCAATAAATTCCATTGCTTCTGGATGATCCAAATCTAAACATACCATTTTGGCAGCACGACGGGTTGTTCCACCGCTCTTAATAGCACCCGCAGCGCGGTCACCAATGCGTAAGAAACTCATTAAACCACTGCTCGTTCCACCGCCAGACAATCTTTCGCCTGCACCACGTATTTTAGAAAAGTTAGTTCCAACACCAGAACCATATTTGAAAATTCTCGCTTCACGAACCCAAAGATCCATAATACCACCTTCGTTTACCAAATCATCATCAACAGACAAAATGAAACACGCATGTGGTTGTGGACGCTCGTAAGCGCTTGTTGATTTCATTAATTTTTCGGTTGTAGGATCAACAAAGTAATGTCCTTGTGGTTTTCCTGCAATACCGTAACTATTATGCAAACCTGTATTAAACCATTGAGGAGAATTTGGTGCTGATTCCTGATTCAACAATGAGTAAACCAACTCATCATAAAATACCTGTGCATCAGTTGCCGAAGCAAAATAACCATGTTTCTCACCCCAAAAACGCCAACACTCAGCCAATCTATGAACAACTTGTTTCACAGATGTTTCACATCCCAAAGAACCGTCGGCCTGAGGCACTCCAGCTTTACGGAAATATTTTTGAGCCAAAATATCTGTTGCTACTTGGCTCCAACCATTAGGAACCTCCACGTTTAACATTTCAAATACCACACTACCATCTGGTTTTTTAATTACCGAGGTTCTGTAATCGTATTTAAATAAATCGAAAGGAGAAACTCCTTCTTTTGTGTTTAGGCGGGCAAATTCTAATCCGCTACTGTTTACTGTTTGCTGGTTCATGGTTTAATTGGTTTAATTGGTTTTTGGTTTAAATATCTATTTACTTTTGGGTTTGCGTCTCTAAAAAAATTTCTTGAGAAGTACAAACATATCACTCTAAAAACAACAATTGCTAATGGTTTATCCACATAAAATCAAAAAAACCAATATCCAAAAGGGTTTAGGCTGTGGAATAGTTTATTTCATTACAAATCAATAACTTAAATGTAATATATTGATAATCAAAACTATAGTAAAATAGTCATTTCATCCCTTTTTTATGCATTTTTTTTTGCCATTGCGCATTGCCCCTAGCTTTTATCTACTTTCACAAAATAAAAAATAAAAAAACATCTATTTTCACTTTCTTTGTATAGAATTTATTCAATGGTTATCAATCACCTTTTTACTCAAAAAAGCAACTCTCAAAAATGCATTGCCGTTTTAATTGATCCAGATCAATACGGTTCAAAAACAAGTGAAATTTTCGCAATTGCTCAGTCGTTTCATATTGATTTGTTTTTAGTTGGAGGTTCACTTGTTTCTTCCGGCATTACTCAACATTGCGTTAATCAACTTAAAAAACTAGGTGCAAAAAATGTTGTACTATTTCCTGGACATGAAATGCAACTCGTGGAAAATGCCGATGCAATTTTATTCATGAGCCTAATTTCAGGAAGAAATCCAGAATTTCTTATCGGAAAACATGTTACAGCGGCACCTTGGATTAAAAAACACAATATTGAAGCCATTCCTACAGGTTACATGCTTATTGAATCTGGCAAAATCACCTCTGCATTATACATGAGTAATACAATGCCGTTGCCAAACGATAAACCAGATATCGCTGCCGCAACAGCTATGGCTGGTGAATTCCTAGGAATGAAAGTGATGTACCTTGATGCCGGTTCCGGAGCTCAAAATCCTGTTCCTCAATCTATTATTAAATCCGTTAAAGAAAATACAAATTGCATTCTCTTCGTTGGTGGTGGCATCAAATCTGCCAGAGATGCAAAAAATGCGTGGAACAACGGAGCCGATTATATTGTAGTTGGAAATGGAATTTTTAACAATACCCAGTTATTAAGCGAACTTTGCATTGAAATGAATCAAATAAATTCAACACTTACTAATCAATAAAAAAATGTTTGGATATCCCTTTAAAACTATCTTCTTCAAATCAAATCAAAACAGACAACAAATTCAATCTGCAATTGAGTTGCATACTTTTCTGAGTGATGCAAATTACAAAAACACAGAAAAAAATGTAAAATCTTTTTATGGCGAAGTAAGCAGTCAAGATTTTAAATTAGAAACGATTATCAAGAAAAAACCTCTTGTAAACTTTATTCACGGTGAAATAAAAGGAATCGATAATGAAATTTACATTATTGCAAGACTTGGTTCACTTGAACATCAACGCATTTACGCACTATTTATCGCTGTTTTTGGAGTATGTTCAGCATTCCTTTTGGAAGCATTGTATAAATCTTCTAATTATTATGCTCCTAATTTTTTTAGCGACCCAATGAAAACAGCCATGCTCGCTATAGAAGCAATATTGTTTTTAATCATTTATATCAAATACAGATCTTTCAAGAAAAATCTACAAGCAACTAAGGAATTTTTATTTCAAATTTGGTCTGCAACAGAAATCACAAAAGAAGACGTGCCTTTAGTATTTCGCTTGCAATAATTGCAGCAAGTTCTTTTCCCAATTCTCAGCTGGATTTTCAATAATCCTCCCAATTTCTTTCTTGCCGTTATGGAAAATCACAAGAGGCACCTTCGTAATTTCAATTCCTTCAGTTTTGAAATCAACAATTTTCTTGTCTTTATCTACCCTAATATAACGAAAATCATTTTTCTTTAACCCCAAATCATCCAATACACGAGTTAACCCACCCATGCCATAACGGGTATCGGAACACCAATTTCCCCCATAAACATCAACCTTTAAAATGTTGCCAGCTGATAGAATCTCACGAATGCTATCCATCACCAACTTATTGGGCTTATAAGATGTATAATCACTTTGCAATGATCCTAAAAAAACACTTGCATCTTCCTTCGGAACTCCTGTTGAATTAGAAAAATGGGATTGGAGTGTTTCATCCAATTGATGAAAAGTATGATATTTATTGACTGAATCTCTCATATTCATTCTTTTTTGAGGGACATTCACCTGTTTCAATTTATTGTTCTTTATAGTGCCACAAGAAAAAAACAAAGTTGAAACTACAATTGAAGAATAAATTATCAATTTAAACTGATTGGAAAATATTGTAAAAATTTGCATGATGAAATGTTCTCAAATCTAATTGAATTTACTCAATTTTAAGCCAAAATATTGTCAAATCCGTTTAAACAAATACATAAAATTTGGTTACCTTCGCAAAGCCCATGAGCTCAAGCATAGAGCAAATAAAAAAACCCATCCTGAAAGAACTGGAAAATTTCGAAACCCAGTTCAGACAGAGCATGAAAACGAAAGTTCCTCTGCTCGACACAATCATGACCTATATCGTGAAGAGGAAGGGCAAGCAAATTCGTCCCATTTTTGTACTTTATAGCGCGGCTTTATTTGGTGAAATAAACGACAAAACCTTACGCGGAGCTTCTTTGGTTGAACTTTTACATACAGCCACATTGGTTCACGATGATGTAGTAGATGAAAGCTATAAAAGGCGTGGTTTTTTTAGTATAAACGCACTTTGGAAAAATAAAATTGCTGTTTTGGTTGGCGATTTCCTTCTTTCCAAAGGTTTATTATTGAGTGTTCAAAATAAAGATTTTGATTTACTCGAAATATTAAGTGTTGCAGTTCAAGAAATGAGCGAAGGTGAATTATTGCAACTAGAAAGGGCAAAATTCATGAATGCCACAGAAGAAGTTTATTTTGAAATTATTCGCAAAAAAACTGCATCATTGATTGCATCTTGTTGCCAAATTGGCGCAGCTTCAACCCAACCGGACGTGGAAATTCAAGAAAAAATGAGAAAATTTGGAGAACTCATTGGTTTGGCATTTCAAATACGCGACGATCTTTTCGACTTTGGAGAAAACAAAAGCGGCAAACCCGCAGGTCTCGATATTAAAGAGAAAAAACTGACATTGCCTATTATTTATGCCATGTCTCAAGCACCTAGCAATGAAACCAAAAGCATTAGACAAGTAATTAAAGGCAAACTACCCGACAACCAAAAAATGAAACAGGTAGTTGAATTTATAAAAAAATACGACGGCATTAAATATGCCACAACCAAAATGAATGAATTTAGAGATCAAGCATTTCAAATCCTTGATTCTCTTGAAACCAATATTTCCCAAAAAAACCAATTGAATCTTTTGGTTAATTTTGTAATCGATAGAAACGTATAAGCCATGAAAGTAAACATTCAAGAAAAAGAAATTTCTCTAGTTAATGAAAATAACATTTGGGTTCAAAATGAGAACCAAGAAATTCGCATTGTAAAACACAACGATGAAACTTTATTACTCATTACCCCTAACAAAATTTATACTATTCGTTGCCTAAATGTGAACAAAGAAGCCAAAACACTCACGTTGTTATATAACGGAAATAAATTTGAAGCGAAAATCACTGAACCAATTGATGAAATTTTAAAATCAATGGGACTAGAAAATGCATTAACTCCAAAAATTTCCGATTTAAAAGCACCTATGCCAGGTTTGGTATTGCAAGTTCTTGTTAACCCAGGAGATACTGTTGTAAAAGGAGATAAAATTCTCGTTTTAGAAGCCATGAAAATGGAAAACGCCATCAAATCTCCGACAGATGGAATCATTGCCGATGTTTTTGCAAAACAAGGATTGGCAGTTGATAAAAATCAAATACTAATTACTTTCAAGTAAGTTGAATCACTGGCGGTTTACATATCGCAATCACTTACTTTTTATACTCTTCATTCTTTTTTATGCATTGTTGGGACTATTCAATCTCACTACTTTGCCTGTTGCTTGGACAGATGAAGTAATGAATTTAGATCCGGCCATTCAATTCCATAGGTTTGGTCATTTCTTCTCAAAACTTTGGCCTAATCCCGGAGCAGAAAAAGTATTCGCAAGCTACCCTCCACTTATTGAAATATGGCATATTATTTGGCTTAAATTAGTCAATCCAACTGTTTTTAATATTCGATTACCCTTCCTAATCTTTCATTTAATTACACTCACCGTATTATACTTTATCCTCATTAAATCATTAAAAAACAAGTACATATCACTGCTTTTTTTACTTCTCTTCGCATTCGACAAAAGCGTTTTTGAACTTTCACGCAGTGTTCGGGTAGAAGTGCTTATTCTTCTACTCATTTCATTGTACTACCTCTTCCAAACCAAATCGAATAATCCATTTTTACAGGGCTTCTTATCCGGTTTATTGCTGATTGCCCACTTATATACACTGCCGATTGTATTGGCTTGGCTTATAAAAACCTGCTTCAAAAACAGTTACCAATACACTATTAAATATGGAATTTCATTGGTTCTACCCACACTATTCAGTTTATGGTTGATTAACTTCAATGTTGCAGAAATTATTTCCCAGTTAGGATTACAAGCAACGAAGCACACACCACAATCAAATGGCTTTTTTTATATTTTGAGGGACAGTTTTTTGGGAAGATTTTTCCCATATTATAACGAGCAACCCTTGATGTGGTTCGTTTACTTAGGCATTCTTTTTCTCGCAATTCACCTGTTGATTAAACAAAGAACCAGCATTGAATCAGCATTACTCAATGGATCACTTTTGGAACTTTTATTGTTAGGCATCACTATTTTTGGTGCTATGTCTGCTCAATACAGATATTTACCGGCATTTTTACTCATTGGAATTATCACATTTGCGTCTGAAATAAAACTCAATAATAAAATCTTCAAAGCCCTTATTTTGATTATCGTTTTAAATGGATTTCTATCTTTTACTGCCCGTCATATCACTGCCATTTACCAACGACAAGAACGAACGTCCGAACCCATTTTGGCATTTTTAGATAAGAATATCCCTCAAAACAAAAAGATCCTCATTTTGGGTGAATCAATTGGAGAATATTATTCAGCAACACACAAACTGTGCGATTATGGATTAGACTTCCATCCCATTCATTTCAAATTTACTGATTATGAAAATGTTTACTATTTATCAAAAGACAGCATTCCTTATTTGAACTGCACAAAAATTGGACAATACAATCCCTTGCAAAATCAAATTCCTCCAATAATTTCAAAATTTGCCAAAGGAGGAACATATTCAAATACATTTATTTGGAAAGTTGAATCTGAGAGTGAGTTCAAAAAAATTACCCAACCCTTTTTAACCTATTAATTACTTTTTACCCTGAGAATTTTTGAGTCCGTACCCAATTAATTCATCAAATGGCATGGCTTGGTTTCTGTGATACATCAAAACCATATAATTGTTCTCTGTAGCAGAATTGGCGCCCTCAAGTGGCTTGAAATCTAATTTACCTGTAGTTTTATTCAAAATGCCATACATGTAATTGTAATAACCTTGTTTTAATGGAACAACTGCCTCATAGTTTTTCAAATCCGCATTATAATACATTTTCAAATTTTCATTGATACGCCAATCACTCAATTCGCCAAAAATATAAACATCGTTTTCTTGAACATCAGCAGCCAAAGAAAAATGGACAAAAACATAATCACTTTCAAATGAAACACCATTGCTATTCGTCATTGTATCCTTGATAATGTCTTTATTATCATAGAAAACCCTACCATTATAATCACTCCATGGCATATATCTATCAAATCCACGGCTTTGATCGGTAACCAACCAAACATGCTTTTGGTTTCCAATGTTCATTCTCTTTTTAACCCAAGCCTGACTTGATCTCAAACTTCTAATATCGAATGAACGGTATTCGTTTTCACCACTAAACTGAGTGCCTAGAACTTGCTTGTAGGCATAAGACTGGCTTTGAATAAACTGTGGTTTTAAATTATCTATTGCCGAAACCCATTCACCATTTTGCAAAATTACCGCGGTTAAATCTTGATATGGATTGGGAATATAATAACCCTTTAATGTGCTAAACGTAAAATTAACTTGTTGGTTTTCCTGCCTAAATTCAACCTGATTGCTCTGATTGACAGTAACATCAACATTGCCTTTTGGACTTAAAACCATGATCCTTCTAGACAATACAATGTCTGCTTCATTAAAATTTCTATAAACTACAAGCAAATAATTACCTGCATATTTTGGCATTGTATTTTCCGTAGGAAAATTTTGGGAATAATGAACATATTGTGTCAAAGTAGAATTAGAAAACACATAGTTTTCTAAGTTTTCATATCCAATTCCATCCAAATACTGAGCTTTTGCCATTTGAACCTTATTCCATTGGGCATCGCATAAAATTAAAGTGAACTGATAATAGTCTCTTTCTGCTATAAGCTGATCAAATTCAAGTCTCAAATTGCCCAAAGCATCTTCTAGTGTAATTAATGGAAATCCGAATCCACTTTGAGGTTGAATTACCCTCACTGTTCTGATGTCACCTTCATAAATGGCATTGGTAAAACGCAATGTACTGTCCAAATTGGCATAGAGTTTTTCTCCCCCTAAAAACAGAAAAAATATGAGTACAAAGTGTTTCATTTCTCAAACATAACAAAAAAAATGCCAATTGACTATTCTTGCGATAATAACCACGCTTCCATGGTCTCGTCATATTTAGCTTGAAGTTGAATCATCAATTCCAAATTCGCTTTATGCGCATCCATAACCTCCATCAATTTTTCTGAATTTGATGAAACCTCCACACTCTGCATTAAATCAGTTAATTTGTTATTCCTAATTTCAATTTCCTTAATTTCAGACTCATATTTCTCCATGTCTTGCTCAAGTCTTTGAATTTGATTTTTAGAAAGCGTTGATTTTTTTAAAGTTGGTTCTCCAACTTTAATTTCAACTTTATGCACAGGAGCAGCCTTTACAATAGGTATATTTTCAACAATCCTATTGGAATTCCATTCATTGAATTCATCAAATGTGCCTAAGTATTCTTTTATCTTCCCATTTTCAATCCACCAAATTTTATTTGCAACCCTACTAATAAAAGTTCTATCATGCGAAACAAAAATAATTGTGCCTTGATAGTTTTCTAATGCTTCAGCTAAAACCGAAGTAGAAAACATATCTAAATGGTTTGTAGGCTCATCTAATAACAAAAAGTTTGATTGGGTAATCAAAGTTTTTGCCAATGCCAAACGAGATTTCTCACCACCCGACAAAACCTTTACTTTTTTAAATACTTCCTGTCCTGTAAACAAAAAACAACCCAGAACTGTGCGCAATTCTTTTTCGGTATACTCCGCACTTACTGTGCCCAATTCATTTAATAAATCATTCTTTAAATTCAGGGCTTCTAATTGATGCTGAGCAAAAAACGCAGATTCAACATTCCAACCCAATTCAACATTACCTTCATGAGGTTCACTTCCGTGCATCATGCGCAATAGCGTCGATTTGCCCTTGCCGTTTGCTCCAACAATAGCAATCTTATCGCCACGCATGATTTGACCTCTAGTGTCATGCAAAATATGCAAATCGCCATAGCTTTTGCTCACACCATCCATGTCAACAATTTGCTTTCCTGGATTTACACGAATGTTGAATTTAATATCAAAATCTCCACGCTCTTTATCCTTCAATTCAATGCGATCAATTTTATTCAACATTTTAACCCTACTCTGAACGGCAGTTGATTTACTAGCTTTGTATCTAAAGCGAGAAATAAATTGCATTTGCTGTTTGATATAAGTTTGTTGATTCTCAAATCGGCGCTGTAGCATTTCATCACGCTCATCTTTTTGATCCAAATAATCAGAAAAATTACCTTTATAATGATACAATTGTTGGTGTGCAACTTCGGCAATTCTATTTACCGTTTTATCTAAAAAGAACCTATCGTGAGAAACAATCACATAAGTGCCTTGGTAATCGCTCAAATAGTTCTCTAACCACTCAATTGTAGGTAAATCTAAATGGTTCGTAGGCTCATCTAAAAGTAACAGATCAGGAGCTTGCAATAGCAATCTACCCAACATGGCACGCATTCTCCAACCACCACTAAATTCCTTCAACGGCTTTTCTAACATTTCCGTAGTAAAACCAAGTCCCTCAAGAATTTTATCTCCCTGACTCTGCCAGTCATATCCACCCAATTGTCCAAACTGATCTTGTAAATCTGTCAATCGGTTAATCCGCTTATCGTCGTATTCAGTTTCTAATTCATGCAACAATTGGTTGATTTCAGTATCAATAATCACCAAATCATCTCGGCCCGCCATTACAACATCACGCACACTTTCATGAAACTCCAAACTCAATAAATCTTGATTCAAAAATCCCATTTTCAAACTCGAAGATTTAGACAAACTCCCTTCCCGCAAATCAAATTCACCAGCAACAACCCGTAATAAAGTAGATTTACCAGTTCCGTTTAATCCTACCAAACCTATTTTTTCGCTAGGTTTAATATGCCATCCGGCGTTTTTATATAAATATCTTCCAGCGAATTCGAATGAAAAGTCAACTAATGCAAGCACGGCGCAAAATTAACCCCTCAAACCCGTTTTACCGAACGTTTTTCAAACTTTCCCAAATCATAATGAAATCATTCATGAAATAACCATCGCCAATATCAAAATCAGCTACTTTTTCAATTTGAAATCCCGCCTTAAAATAAAAATTTATTGCCTTATAATTTTGTCTATTTACTTGTAATCTAATTTCTTGAGGGACATATTCACGCAAAATAAAATCAAAAAAAAGCAAACCAATTCCAGAACGCTGATGATTAGTATCTATGTAAAATTTATTAATGAAAAGTTTTGATTCACCCTCGTTTTTAATCGAAACAAATCCCAAATAACGATTTTCACTCTCATCAAAGGCCAAATAAAACGCATCACCATTTAGAATTTGCTTTTCCAAAGAAGCTTTATCATACATTTTGGCCAGCATGAATTCAACCTGCTCTGTGCCAATGATTGAAGGATAATGGTCTCGCCAAATTTTTTGAGCCAATTCAATTATTTTGTCAATTTCTTGATAACTTGCTTGAATAAATTGCATATAGTCGTACGAATATCTCATTTTTGTAGTCAATAACAATGCTCGCCATTCACGAAATATCAACAGGGTTCAAAATCAAAAATAAATTGACGGAAATTCATTCCAAAATTTCATTCAGTTTAGAATCGGGTTCTATTACCCTTTTACTTGGTGCAAACGGTATTGGAAAATCTGTATTTTTAAAAACATTGCTCAATATTTACAAGCCATTGGGTGGATGTGTAACCTTAAATGGCAAACAACTGTCAAGTATGCCAAACGATGAACTTTCGTCGTTTATTTCTCTCATGCTGCCAACACCTCCCAACATTGAATTGATGTCAGCGTTAGATATTGCAATGAGTGGACGACAACGATTTACAAAATCTTGGCAATTGAATAACGATGAAAATGAAGCCATTGTAAATTCATATTTTAAAATTTGTGGAATAGAAGAGCTCAAAAACAAAAATTTTGCGCAGCTCTCCGATGGAGAAAAGCAAAAGGTGATGCTCGTTCGTTGCCTTTCACAAGAAACACCCATTTTGTTGCTTGATGAACCCATGGCATTTTTAGATTACCCCAGTCGCATACAGTTTTTATCCCTCGTTAAAAAAATTGCCGAAGAACAAGGCAAATATATCATAATCAGCACCCACGACATTGATATTTCCCTGCCATATGCAAACCATATTTTGGCGTTTACCAAAAATGAATATCAATTTTTCAATGATCCAAAGATTTTCGCTACAGATTTAATTTTCAGTGAAAAAGCGTAATCCTTTCGAGTTTAAAAATTTTACCATTCATCAAGAGCAAGTTACGCTCCCAGTAACTACCGATGCTTGTTTGTTTGGCGCCTATTGCCATTTCAATAATCCCAAAAGAATTTTAGATTTGGGAACTGGCACTGGATTATTGGCACTCATGATGCATCAAAAATATCCAACTGCACAAATATTGGGAATTGAACAGCACCAAGAAACCGCAATACAAGCGAAAAAAAATATTGTCGAAAATAATTGTAGTTCAAACATCCAAATCGTTCAATCGGACATGTTCAGTTATGAGTTTGAATCAACATTCGATGCCATTATAAGCAATCCTCCATTTTTTGTGAATCAATTGGAATCTGATGAAACCCAAAGAAATCAAGCACGACATTTCCAAAATTACAATTTTATAGATTTTTTCATTCTCATAAATTCACGATTAAACAACAGCGGTACTGCATGGATTTTATTACCACATTCGGCATTGAACAAAATTCATAAATATTTAAATAATACTGATTTACATGTCCATTCAATTGTTGAAATTTCTCCGAATACAGACAAAAATGCCCATTTGATTTTTATCCAATTTGCAAAAATTGCTCCCACTCAAGTAGAAAATAAATCAATTTTTATTCGAAACCTCCAAAATGAATTCACTCCCGAATGTTACAAAATACTTCAGCCTTTTTACAAGATTGAAGCACTAACCATTTAATTGACAAATAAATAGCACTGTGATTCAATCTATATTCCTAATGTATCAAAAAAATTACATACCTTCGTTTTAATGAAATTCATTAAATATCCTTTGGAAAAATCATTATTTGGCGTTTGCTCACAGCTCGCCGACAAAATGCATATTTCTACCAGAAGTGTTAGAATGTCTTTTATTTATGCAAGTTTCTTTACCTTAGGCTCACCCATTATATTTTATTTGATTGCAGCTTTTTGGCTGAATATCAAAAAATACAATAGAGAGGGAAGAACCAGAATTTGGGATTTGTAAAATCCTAAACTTTAAAAATTGCTGCTAATGGTAAATCTTACACCACTGAAAGCAGGTTCCAAACGACAAATACCACCACTACAGTTCACACCTGATTGTTGTTTAATGAATGCCAATGTATAAACACTATTGTCATGAACATATGCCATAAAAAAGGATGGATAATGGATAATTTTATTGCTAATTGCCATGTTTGGATATCTATGAGGAATTACATTCAACATATCACCAGCAGATACTGAAAAATTCTTTGAAAAGTAATATTCCAATACAATATTAGCGAACGAACCTTGATCTTGTTTGGTATATAAAAACTGACCTTCTAAACGGAAACTTTTACCAGAATGCGTTTTATGTAACCATTCAAAAAAAGGAGTTATGGTATTAACCGCTTCATATTCTGGTTCTTGTTCATATCTAGCTTGATTATAAAAAATACTTTGAACACCCAATTTCAATTTGTCTTTACCTAAATTTTGAACAACTTCTAAATTATACTCTCTAAATAATTGAATGGGTTTCATTTTTGAGCTACTAGAATCATATTTCCCATTACTAGCCAATGATTGAACATAACTTGCATTAAATGAAATTCTTGTTTCACCAAAAAATCTCTTGATTTTCTTTTTGCTCCCAATTTTGCATTCAATTTCACCTTGTATTCCATTTTCTCCCAAATCCTGACCAGGAGCATTATATCTAGCCATTAATCGATAGGTATTTTGCTTAGTTAATGATGGCAAATATGAAACCAACCCATCTAATAAAATTGCGCGCGGCGAAGTTTTGAAGGTAAAATGATCCACATGTCTGCCTTGAACATTCAACCCAATTGAAACTTGAGAAGAATCTCCCACTTTCATTTTACTTTTACCCCAACTCAATGATGAATAAAACACCTTCCCATCTTTATTAGATAATCGATTGTCCATACCCACAACTGCTTCTTTGGTTTTATAATTCCCTTCTACATTCCAAGATAAATTGCCAATATTGTATGTAAAATATCCATTAAATCCATATACATTATACTTTGGAAAAAATTGATTGTCACGATCGTAAGTATTGATATTCGAAACCAACCAATCCATAGATGCTCCATCTAAAGTGCGGTTAATCGCAGAAGTTCCAACCTGTAAATTACCCAAGTCTTTAGAATCAGTTTTAAGTGCAATACTTCCCTCCAAATTAATTCCACTGATTACTTGAGGTGCGTAATCAAATCTATTTTTGTTGGTTCCTTTTTGATTTCCAGAGAAACCTTTTATTCTCCAGTCATTGTTCCATTTGTCCTTAAAATTATAAGCCAATCTCAAACCTTGAATGGCATAATCAATCCCAATTTGTCTTTGCTCATAGGCTCTAAACAAAACCCCCGAGCCAAACTGATCATAAAACGAACCCGCTGTAATTTCTAAATTGTTTAGTTTTTTACTGATTTGCCAAAACCCAATGCCATGGTTTGTATAAATATCCAGAGGATCTAATAACGGAGAGTTATTAAACCCATCGTAACGTAATATAAAACTATAATCTTTAATTCGGTATTGCATAAACAACCAAGCATCGGTACTTGCCGTATTTTGACGATATGCTTTGGTGGTTGCCCCAATATCATCATCGCGCAAATATTTTTGATAATTCGCCAATAAATTACCTGTGAATTGTCCCTTATCTTTATCCGAATTTTGAGCATACATATTTCCAACTAAAAGTGGAAATATGAACAAAAAAATAATTCTTTTAAATGCCATATTTACTGCAAATATGCGAAAAAGGATTCAAACCCTAATTCATTTCATATATCAATCCTTCAATTGTCCAATTTTTACTGCTATTTTTGTACTTTAAATGACAACCAACGCAACACCACCGATTATCAATACCCGAAAACTCTATATTGAGAGTTATGGTTGTGCAATGAATTTTTCAGATAGCGAAATAATTGCGAGTATCATGCACGAACACGGTTTTGTAAACACAACCGACGAACTTGATGCAGATGTCATCTTTTTAAATACCTGCGCAATTCGCGATAACGCCGAAACCAGAATTAGAGAAAGACTCAAACACCTTCGCATGAATAAAAGATCCAACAAAGATTTAATTATTGGAGTTTTAGGCTGCATGGCTGAGCGTTTGAAAGACAAATTATTAGAAGAAGAAAAGCTGGTTGACGTTGTTGCTGGTCCAGATAGTTACCGCGACTTACCAAAATTGGTTGCTGAGGTTGATGGTGGTGGAAGAGCCATCAACGTTCTATTGTCACGTGAAGAAACTTATGGTGACTTAAATCCGGTTCGTTTAAATAGCAACGGAGTTACGGCATTTGTAAGCATCATGCGCGGTTGCGACAATATGTGCAGCTTTTGCGTTGTGCCTTATACCCGTGGCCGTGAGCGTAGCCGCGATTCTCAAAGCATTGTTAACGAAGTTCTTGAACTTCAGTCTAACGGATACAAAGAAATTACCATGCTTGGGCAAAATGTAAATAGCTATTTATGGTTTGGTGGGGGACAAAAGAAAGAATTCAAAAAACTTACTGATGAAGAACAAGAAACTGCCATTGACTTTGCCGATTTACTTGAATTGGTTGCATTGGCCGTTCCTAATATGCGCATTCGTTACAGCACAAGTCACCCAAGAGACATCAATGAAAAGGTAGTAAATATTATGGCCAAATATCGAAATATTTGCAATTACATTCATTTGCCGGCTCAAAGTGGAAACTCAAGAATTTTAGACATCATGAGCCGCAATTATACGAGGGAATGGTATTTGGATAAAATTAAAATGATCAGACAAATCATCCCAAATTGTGGTATTTCTTGCGATATTATTTCAGGTTTCTGTTCCGAAACAGAAGAAGAACACCAAGATACAATTACATTAATCGAAGAAGCACAATTTGATTTTAGCTATATGTATATGTATAGTGAACGACCTGGAACTCCTGCTGCTAAAAAACTTACCGATGATGTTCCAGAAGATGTTAAAGGAAGAAGATTAACAGAAATTATTAAAGTTCAAAATAAAATGAGCTTAAGTAAAAACACTGCCCGAATAGGAAATATTGTAGAAGTACTTATAGAAGGCAGCAGCAAGAAAAGCGAAAATGATTGGATGGGCCGCAGCGATGAGGATATAGTGGTAGTTTTCCCAAAAGGGAATTACAAAAAAGGAGCAATAGTAAAAGTATTGGTAGAAAGAGCAACAGTAACTACATTAATTGGAAAGTCAATCAATTAATAGTGTTGTTTATTTTTCCTGAATAATTTGGAATAAATTTCAAATTGGCTTTGGGTTAAGGCGTTTTGCATTTTATCCATTTTAATAGAACGAAATTCACTAATTTCTTGCTTCATTATTTGAGGCAAATGAGGAAATTGTTGAAGTGTTCCGCGTTTATTTGCTTCATATTCGCATTCAATTTGGTAAATTTCCAATAATTTTGTTGCAGTAATATTTACCTCTTTTGCAAATTTAATAATTTTAGAAGCAGCACTCGACTCTGAACTTATGTCACTTTTCTTTCGTTCTTTAAGCCAAGCTGGTATTAAAGTTGTTTTTTCAAATTTAAACAAATCTAAAAATCGAACTAAAATTGATCTGCGAATTTTATTTTCCGTTTTGTTTTTAGAGTACATTGAGTATAAATTTTATAAGAAGAAAATGCAAAAATAATGATTTTTATAGAATATTTCGCATCACAAAATATAACATAATTTAGAAATAATTTACTTTCAATACTGCATTTTCAAATTTTCCAGCATGTCAATTGTCATTTTATCTAAATCATAATTTGGTTTCCAACCCCAGTCTTCACGAGCCCTTGAATCGTCAATTACCGCTGGCCAAGATTCTGCAATTTGCTGACGCGAATCAATTTTGTAAGTAATGTTAAAATCTGGAATATATTTTTGAATTGCAGCTGCAATTTCTTCAGGACCAAAACTCATTCCAGCCAAATTATAACTACTTCTAATTTTTATCTGTTCAGCAGGTGCATGCATAATATCCAATGTTGCTTTCAATGCATCCGGCATATACAACATTGGCAATACGGTTCCTGCCTTCAAAAAACATTCATGTGTTTTGGTTTGCAACGCATCGTGATAAATAGAAACTGCATAATCAGTAGTCCCTCCACCTGGTGCAGATTTATATCCAATTAAACCAGGATATCTCAAACTTCTAGTATCAACACCCCAACGGTTATAGTAATATTGTGCATATAATTCTCCAGACAATTTACTAATTCCATAAACTGTTGTTGGATCCATTGGACCGTATTGAGGCGTATTAAAACGAGGGGTATTTGGCCCGAAAGCCGCAATACTACTCGGCCAATAAACTCTTTTCACAATGCCCATATCACGGGCAGCATTCAACACATTGAATAAGCCATCCATATTTAATTCCCATCCAAATTCAGGGAATTTTTCTGCAGTTGCACTTAATAACGCCGCCAAATGATAAACTTGCGTTGGTTTATATTTTTCAATTATTCCACGGAAAGCCTTTTCATCTAAAATATCTAATGTCTCAAATGGACCAGCTTCAAAAACAGGATTATCAGAAACCTTTACATCAGAAGCAATTACATTAGAATCACCATAAATTCCACGCAACGCCTCAACCAATTCGGTTCCCAATTGACCACAAGAGCCTACTACCAATATTTTTTCCGTACTCATAATTTTATAACTGCAAATTTTGCAACTATTCTTCGAATAATCAAAATCAAATCACAGAATAAAAAAAATCAATGGTAAATCAGAATATGTTTCGCATTTTTGCCGTTCTATAATTCTTCAATGTCAAATAAAATTGGTTTCGCGGTTTTGGGCTTAGGTCATATTGGACAAAAACACTGTTTGCATATTTGCGAAAACCCAAAAGCAGTTTTAATTGCAACTGCCGACATTAATTCAACTTTAAATTTTGAAAAATACGAAAACCAAGTAAACATTGATAATTTATTATCTAATACGCAAATAGATGTTGTAAATATTTGCACCCCAAATGGCCTACATGCCCAACAAGCAATTCAAAGTTTAAATGCACAAAAGCATGTTGTTATAGAAAAACCCTTGGCTTTATCTACCGCAGATTGTGAAGCAATTCAACAAGCATCAGATAAAAATAACAAATTTGTTTTTTGTGTAATGCAAAATCGATTTTCGCCTCCAAGTCAGTGGTTAAAAAACTTAATTCTTACAAAAACGTTAGGCAATGTCTATTCCATTCAAATCAATTGTTTTTGGAACCGCGATGATCGCTACTATACTCCCAACCATTGGCATGGAAATATAACATTAGATGGCGGTCCGTTATTTACCCAATTCTCTCATTTTATAGATTTATTGTATTGGATTTTTGGAGAAATAAAAATCAACCACGCCCAATTTGAAAACTTCAACCACAAACATTCTACCCAATTTGAAGATAGTGGCATTGTCACATTTTCAATCAAGTCAGGTGGTGTAGGTAGTATTAATTATTCTACCTCTGCTTTCGATAAAAATTTCGAAAGTAGCATTTCAATTATTGGTGAAAAAGGAACAGTAAAACTGGGTGGTCAATACATGAATGAAATTAGCTATTGCCATATCAAAGATTATGAAATGCCATCTTTAGAAAAAAGCAATCCACCGAATAACTATGGAAATTATCAAGGCAGCGCTTCAAATCATCCATATGTCATTCAAAATGTAATTGAAACATTAAATAATAAATCAAACCCCCATACCCAAGTTTCAGAAGGTTTGGCAGTGGTTAAAATTATTGAAGAAATATACAAATTCAGAAAATAATTTTTTATTCTATCATATTGATTTAATATCAGTTATATTAATATTCAAAACTTTTTCAATATATTTTTTATTTTTTTTGGGGGATAGGTAAGCGTTTGTTGTATTCAATCGCAAGGAATACTCCCATGAAAGAACAATTAGAGTCAAACATTCTTACTAAATACGCGGCCGGATTAATGGAAGCCGATGAATTAAGTATGCTTGAGGATTGGTTAAAACAAAATCCTCAATTCCGCACTACGCTTGCCCTCATCCAACAAAATGTGATGGCAATGACTATGCAAATGAACCTAGTGAGAAAGTAATTTTTATGAAACACGAAGAAATTAACAAAAACGAATTGCATAACAATCCTGAATTTAAAGAAATTTGGGATTTATCAGCAAATTATACATACTCAGAATCAGACCAAAATGATGAAGCTTGGTCAAAATTCAAAGCTGAAATTCAGCCAAAAGCCAAAATGAAAGTTTCGTATTCGCGCTTATTGGCTTATGCTGCTGTAGTATCAATCTTCATACTTTCAGGTATTGTTCTGTTTAACATGAATCAATATAGCAAAGAACACCCATTGGCAGCAACTCAAAATACAATGGCTGGAGAAATGAAAGAATTCAAACTTCCTGATGGCAGTGTCATTACCATGAATGGTGCAAGTTCTGTTACTTATGAATTAACGGCTAATGCAAGAAAAATTAAACTTTCTGGCCAAGCACATTTTGAAGTTGCACCGAATAAATCTGCACCATTTTCAATAGTTACACCTAAAGGTACCGTTACAGTTCTAGGAACAGGATTTGACGTAGTTGCTTATCCAAATAAAGAAATGTCCGTTTCTGTAAATCATGGTAAAGTAAAAGTTCAACACAATAATAAAGAAGTTATTCTAACCAAAGGAATGAGTGCAATTACTAATGAATTGGACTTAAACAAAGTTGACATGGATTCTACTTCGGTAGTTTGGAGAGGTCAATTTATTGAATTTAACAATGCAAATCTTTCAAAAGTTTGCACCACGCTAGAAAACAAATACAATGTTCAATTTGACAATTCAAATTCTAAAAATCAAAACCTTCAATTCACAGGTAAATTCAAACAAAATGCATCTATTGATGAAATATGCAATGTTATCAATACTGCACTTAAAATTAACTTAACCCGCAAATCAGCTAAATAATTATTTAGTAATAAGCAGGATGATTTAATCTTTTATATTGTTTTTTTTGCAAAGAGGCCAATTTAATAATTGGCCTCTTTTTTGCTATAAACCCAACATCTATGCAACGTTTTATACTTGAACTAAGTCATATTATTATGTCTTTCAATTTATAACCCTTTTTTAATCCATTTTATATTTAAATTTGTTTATCTCTTCAATGCGCAAAATTCTTATATCTATCATTTGTCTAATTTCATTCACTGCTTCTGCGCAAAGCAATGAACTATACTTTCAACCGAATATTGGTCAAATTAATGGCCTCGAAAATGAGGAAGCCCCAATTGCATTTTGCGAGTTAAAAACTGCCACAGTTTATTTAAATAAAACTGGACTAAGGGTAGTTTTAACAAACCCCATTGATATTCCAAAAGTTCATAAATCATTTCATTACAGGGGAATGGATACTTCATTTACCATCAACAAACATGTAATAGATATCAATTTTATTCAGTCTATTATCCCTTCAAAAATTGATTTTTTACAACAGTCTCCCTATTATTTGAATTACTTTTTAGGCAACAACCCAAACAATTGGAAAACGAAAATTTATCCCTCAAAAACAATAAAATTAACCAATATTTATGCAAATATTGATTTCTTGATTTATGCAACTGATAATGGAATCGAATTCGATTGGATTGTAAACAAGGGCGGTGATCCGAATCAAATTCAAATCAGTTTAGAGGGGAATTCAGGTGTGAAATTATCATCAAAAGGCATTGAAATTGAAAGTTCATGTGGCAGTTTCACAATTGCCCAACCAAAAGCATTTCAGCGCAAACTTTCAAGATTTTCTAATTTGAAAAGAGTTCCTTGCAAGTATTCTCAAATCAACAACAAGACATTTCAGCTAATTACACATAAATACAATAAAAATGAACCCTTAATTATTGATCCAATATTGGTATTTAGTACTTACAGTGGATCAACAGCCGACAATTTTGGATTTACTGCAACTTACGATACTTCAGGATGCCTTTATGCTGGAGGTATTGCTGATGCTGATTCCCGAAACTACCCTGTTACAACCGGTGCATTTCAAACTACATATGGTGGCAGTGTAAATGGCGCCGACCCCGTTGGTTTGCCATGCGATATTACTATCAGCAAATACAGCCCTGATGGGAAAAAGCTACTGTTTGCAACTTATCTTGGGGGGTCAAATGATGAATATCCCCATAGTTTATGCATTGACCCAGATAATAATTTGTTGGTTTTTGGTACAACATTATCTAATGATTTCCCTATTCATCAAGACTCTTTTATCAGCAATAGTTATAAAGGCAATTATGATATAATTGTAACTAAATTATCGGCTGCGGGCGATAAAATGCTAGCAGGAACATATATTGGTGGAAATTCGGCAGACGGTTTTCAAATTAACACCGGAGCCCAAAAAAGCCAACTGCTTTATAATTATGCCGACAATTACAGAGGCGACATTACAACAGACAACAAAGGCAATATTTTTGTTTCTACTTGTTCTCATTCGAGCGATTTTCCAGTAAGTACGGGAGCCTTTCAAACTTCATTAAAAGGAAGAACAGATGCATTGGTATTTTCATTATCACCACTCATGAGTAAAATGAGATGGGCTTCCTTTTTTGGAGGCTCTGGCGATGATGCTGGATATTCATGTCGATTTGATGATTCCGCACATCTATTTATAGGTGGGGGAACAAAAAGTTCAGATTTTCCATTGACAGGAAACACAGTTGCTCAAAAAACTTTTGGCGGTGTAACAGATGGATTTGTTTTAAAAATAGACAAAGACAATGGGAAATATGTAAAAGGAACATTTTGGGGATCTAACACATACGATCAAATTTATTTCTTAGATATTGACCCTAAGGGAAAAATCTATTTTACGGGTCAAACTGAAGGATATATCAAAAGAACTGCGGGTGTTTATGGAAAAGATAGCACCCACCAATTTATTGGAAGAATGAGCAATGATTTGTCATCTATTGACTTTATTACAACTTTCGGTAACAGACAAACTGGAAAACCTGAATTATGCCCATCTGCTTTCATGGTTGATGATTGTTATAACATCTATTTCAGTGGATGGGGTTCAGCCATAGGAATTGGAAATAATGGAACTACTGACGGATTAGAAATTACCCCTGATGCCCATCAAAAATCGACAGATGGAAACGACTTCTACCTACTAGCATTGAAAAAAGATGCCAAAAGCTTGGTTTACGCTTCTTATTTTGGGGGAAATTTAAGCGAAGATCACGTAGATGGAGGTACCAGCCGTTTTGATAAACGAGGCGTGATTTATCAATCTGTTTGTTCATCTTGCCCAAACAATCCACCTGGATTGAATGATTTCCCCACCACCGCAAATGCAGTATTTAAAAACAATGTGAGTGTTCGTTGTAGTAATGCCAGTTTCAAATTAGATTTCCGATTGGGCTATTCAGTTGATGCAACATTCAATGTAAATCCTATGGTTATTTGCTTAGGCAAAACAAATACCTTCACTCCTGTAAATTTATACAATGCCAAATATTTGTGGCAATTCGGAGATGGGGATACATCAAGCAAAAAAATCACAACCCATTTGTATAACAAAATAGGAAAATACAATGTTACTTTAAGCATTATTGACACCAATAGTTGTAATCAAAAAGCAACATTCAATCAAACAATTGAAGTGATTGAAACACCCTTGCCAAAAGTAACTTTAATGTCCGAAAGCTGTGTGCCTGGCATTAAGTTTACTGCATTGGGAACCCAATACGACAGTATTTTTTGGAATTTTGGCGATAATTCAGAAATTAAGAAAAACGAAAATCCCATAACCCATATTTATGAAAAGGGCAATTTCACTGCCACCATTATTTTCAAAAATAGCCTATCAGGTTGTACAGATACAATTTCAAAACCCATTTCAGCTGTAAATGACAGTATTGTAAATTGGGAAATGGCCAACGTTTTTACCCCAAATAATGATGGCAAAAACGATTGTTTTAATGTGGTTGGATATTCTCCAAGTTGTGAATTTGCAGAAATGAAAATCTTTAACCGTTGGGGTGAAAGGGTTTATTACGCTAGCTTAGATAATTGTTGGAATGGAAAAATAGAAAATACGGGCCCAGATGCACCTTCCGGAACTTATTTTTATATCATTACAGTAATCAAAACTACCAATCCAAATATCCCTAAAGAAATTCACGGTTCTGTGAATTTGATCCGAACCAAATAAATTATTATTGCAATCCTGCAACCAATGCCTCAGGTGCAATTTTCTTAACCAAACCCTGAAGTACCTTGCCTGGGCCTACTTCTGTGAATTGGGTTGCTCCATCTTGAAACATTTGTTGAACCGATTGGGTCCATCTAACAGGCGCTGTTAATTGCAAAACCAAGTTTTGTTTGATGATAGCTTTATCAGTTTCAGCTTTAGCTGTTACGTTTTGATAAATTGGACAACTAGGATCATTAAAAACCGTATTTTCAATGGCTGTTGCTAATTTTTCGCGTGCAGGCTCCATTAACGGTGAGTGAAAAGCACCACCAACTGGTAAAATCAATGCACGTTTTGCGCCAGCTTCTTTCATTGCTTCACAAGCAGCTTCCACTGCAGCATAAGCACCAGAAATTACCAACTGACCAGGGCAGTTATAATTTGCTGGAACAACAATTCCGCCTATTTGCGCACAGATTTCTTCCACTTTTTCATCAGCCAATGCCAAAACTGCCGCCATGGTTCCTGATTCAATTTCACAAGCTTCTTGCATGGCCATTGCACGTTGATAAACCAATTTCAATCCATCTTCAAAGTCTAATACTCCCGCAGCTACCAAAGCACTAAATTCACCAAGGCTATGCCCAGCCACCATGTCTGCATTGAAGTCCGAACCCATTAATTTTGCACGAATTACACTATGCAAAAAAATTGCGGGCTGAGTTACATTTGTTTGGCGCAAATCTTCATCAGTGCCTGTAAACATTAAATCTGTTATTCTAAAACCCAATAATTCATTGGCTCTTTCAAACATTTCTTTTGCAACTTCATTGCTCTCATAAAGATCTTTACCCATTCCAACGAACTGACTTCCTTGGCCAGGAAATACAAATGCATTTTTACTCATGGTGGCAAAATAACAACTAAAACATTTTATTGAACCCACAAAATATCAATCCCATCGACTTTGTTCAATTTTTTTAACAGTTTAACCTAAAATTAACATGCAATTCGATTTTTTGCATTAAATTTGTTTAAACAAATATTAATTCAAATATGACAACCCAAGCAATTTCAAAATGGAACTTAGATGCAACGCATTCAGAAGTTCAATTCAAAGTAAAACACTTAGTAATTTCAACCGTTACAGGTAACTTTAAAGAATTTACTGCAAACATCGAAAAACATGGTGATTCATGGGCGAACGCGGTAATCGAATTTTCTGCAAATATTGATAGCATCGATACGAATAATGCTGATCGTGATGGACATTTGAAATCTCCTGAATTTTTTGATTCAGCTCAATTCCCTCAAGTAACTTTTAAATCAACTAGTTTCACTGAGAAATCTGGTAGTGTATTTTCTTTAGTTGGTGATATTACTTTAAAAGGAGTTACCAAATCTATTGAATTGACTGCTGAATTAGGTGGCGAAATGGTTGATCCATGGGGAAATCACAAAGTAGGATTTGAAATTACTGGCGAAATTAACCGTGAAGAATTCGGTTTAACTTGGAATGCAGTTACCGAAGCAGGTGGATTGGTTGTAGGTCCTAATGTAAAATTGATTATGAATGCACAATTTGCACCAGCTGCAAATTAATTCAAAAATATATTTCCATAAAAAAAGAGGCTTTCATAAAGCCTCTTTTTTTATTCATTTAAATTATCTATCAGTTAAATTCAGAAAGCTCTAACCAACGTAGTTCTTTCAAATCAATTGAATCTTGCATCGTTTGCAATTCAGCACCCAATGTTGCAATTTTATCAAACTCTGTGGTTAAAAGAGCAATTTCGCCTTCTAGTTTAGACCTTTGAACTGTTAATTCAGCAATTTCCTTTTCCAATTGATCAAACTCAAATTTTTCTTTGAAAGTAAGTTTGCGTTTTTCAACAGCAGGCGCTTCAATTTTATTTACTACCGCCACTTCAGGCTTCTTTTCATTCGAAGATTTAGAAGCTTTGAAATTATCTTTAGCCTCTTGCTGACGTCTTGCATCTTCAAGATCATCCCACTCTCTATAATCGCTATAGTTACCTGGAAAATCTCTCACTTTACCTTGTCCCTCAAAAATAAAAATATGATCTACCACTTTGTCCATAAAATAACGATCATGGCTCACAATTATAGCACAACCATCATAACCAGCAAGAAAATCTTCTAGCACGCCCAACGTTTCAATATCTAAATCATTTGTTGGCTCATCTAAAATTAAAAAGTTAGGAGCTTTCATTAAGACCGTCATCAAATACAACCTGCGTTTTTCACCACCGCTTAATTTGACAGCAAAATCCCACTGCTTTTCGTGGCTAAATCCAAACTGCAAAAGGAGTTGCTGCGCTGTCAATTTATTTCCATTAGCCATTGGAATCCAATCGGCAATGTCCCTCACAATATCAATAACTTTTTTAGAGTCATCAATCTTCATTCCTTGCTGAGAATAATATCCAAAAATCATGGTGTCACCTTGAACAATTTTTCCAGCATCAGGCTGTTCCAATTCCATAATCATGTTTAAGAAGGTAGATTTACCCACCCCATTAGGACCAACAATCCCAACTTTTTCTTTCCTTTTAAAAATGTAGCTAAAATCGTCTAATAAATTCTTTGCACCATAAGCTTTACTCACATGATGAAGTTCTAATATTTTAGAACCCAAACGCTCCATTCTCATGGTAATATTGAGTTCAGTTTTATGGCGCTGATTTTTGATTCTGGCTTCTAAATCATCAAAAGCATCCACCCTACTCTTGCTTTTGGTACCTCTTGCCTTTGGCATTTTACGCACCCAATCTAGTTCACGTCTAAATAAATTCTTATCCTTATCTAACTCGCTTGCAATTTGTGCTTCTCTAAGTGCTTTATTCTCTACAAAATAGGTGTAATTCCCTTTGTAATGAAAAATATCACCATACTCTAATTCGATGATTGTATCACAAACCCTGTCTAAAAAGTAACGATCGTGGGTAACCAAAAGTAAAGACAAATCTTTTTGCGACAAATATCCTTCAAGCCATTCAATCATTTCTAAATCCAAATGATTCGTAGGCTCATCCATAATCAATAAGTCGGGCTCAGCCAAAAGAACTTTTGCCATTGCAACACGCTTTCTTTGTCCTCCAGATAAACTCGACGCCAATTGATCATGATCTGCAATTTTAAGTTTCGTTAAAACTTGTTTTACCCTACTTTCATAATCCCAAGCACCCAATAAATTCATTTGTTCGGTAGCCCATTGTAAATGATTCATGTCATCTTCTGACGGATCATGTGATTGCTTCTCAATTGCAATATCATATTCTCTAACAGCTTTACTTATTGGAGAATCGTAGATTAAAATATTGTCAATTACCGAAACATTTTCCATCAATTCTGGCTCTTGAGGGAGATAACCAATTTTTATGTCCTTACGAATAATTGCTTGACCCGTATTCGGTGTTTCTTTGCCAATTATAATTTGAAGCAAGGTGCTTTTCCCTTGGCCATTTCCTGCAACCAAAGCCACTTTTTCACCTTGTTGTAATCCAAAGGAAATATTTTTTAGCACGGGTTTATCGTGCCATGTTTTTGATAAGTTTTCTACTGATAAAAAATTCATTCTTCGCTAAAATGCAAAGGTAAGGGAATACCATAGGGTAAAATGAATTTTGATATTGAAAACTCTAGAAATGAACTATAAAACAATTGAGTATTTTTGCAACCATGAAATTCCTTAAGATTATCATTTGCTTTTTAATTTTTCACACTGTTTATCTGGTGAATGCCCAAGAGGTAAAAGAAAATGAATTTCTAATTTACAGTGAATTATACAGTTCAACGTCAATTCATAATTTAGAAAAACCGAGTTATTTGTGCTCCTACGACCAAAATAATCATCCCTCAACGAATATCATTTTACTAAAATGGTCATCAAATAATAATTTCCAAAATAAAAAATCATATTTAAAATATAACGTAGGCTTAATGATAGGAGATTATGTGAATTCAAACTTAAAAAACGAATCGCGTACCTTACAGAATATCTATGAAACAAATATTGGTATTAAATTTAGCAACAACATGAGTTTAGACTTTGGCATTTTTAACTCTCATATTGGATTTGAAAGTGCAATTGGTCAAGAAAGTTGGACGTGTACAAGAAGTATCTTGGCCGATAATACTCCTTACTATGAAGCAGGTTATAGATTGAATTACGAATCTGACAATAAAAAATGGAAAGGCAATTTGAATTTTTTAAATGGTTGGCAAAAAATGACAGCCAATTTAAATGACCAAAAATCATGGGGACATCAAATCCAATATATCCCAAATAAAAATATTACACTTAACAGCAGTTCATATTTTGGTCAATCGCCAAACATTCAAAATAGAAGCAGATATTTTCACAATTTATATTCCCAATACCAAATGAATAACAAAATTGGATTTATTTTAGGGATTGATAATGGCTGCGAATTCGACAAAAACGAATCCCTGAAAAATGCGAAATATTATTATTCACCCATCTTTATTACCAAGTACACCATCAATTCAAAGTCAAGTATTACGGGCAGATTTGAATATTTCAAAGACAACAACATGATTTTGAACAATACATATTTGAAAGAAGTGAAAGGATATTCAATCAATTACGACTATCAAATAAAGACAAGCAGCACATTAAGATTAGAGGCAAGAATGTTACAACACAAGGAATCGGACAAAATTGATCAAAAAGATAAAAACAACATCTTCTTTTCTATTGTATTTTGCACTAAAATCAATCAATGAAAGTAGAAATTTGGTCAGACGTAATGTGCCATTTTTTGTATTTGACCAAGCTTATGCGGTTTCAGGAGCCCAAGGTGAAGAAAGTTTCTTGCATGTATTAAATACAGTTGCTGAAAAAACCAAACAATAATTTACTTTCCATCTGCGTTTTA
>CANKVM010000003.1 GCA_947487175.1 Flavobacteriales bacterium
CTATTCATAGCTTATAAGGCCAATAAAAAATTAGAAGTTTATGTTGGAAGTCCAAATAAGGAAATGTCACTTTATGAAACTTACAATGTTTGCGCCCAATCAGGTGATATTGGACCCAAAAACCAAAGTGGCGACAACCAAACACCTGAAGGATATTATTATATAGATCGATTTAATCCTGCCAGCAATTTCCTCTTGAGTTTAGGTTTAAACTATCCGAATAAGGCCGATAAAATTAGAAGTAATGCCTCAGATTTGGGTGGTGATATTTTCATTCATGGCAACTGTTTGTCAATTGGCTGCTTAGCCATGACAGATGAAAGCATCAAAGAAATTTATACACTAGCCATTATGGCAAGAAATTCAAATCAAATGAAAATCCCTGTAATTATTGCTCCTTTTACAATGCTACAATCTAAAAAAATGGATTTTGACAAGCAGGCTGATTTAAAACCCTATGCCAAATATTTTGGTTTATGGAAAAGTATTTTTGAGGGAATTTCAAAATTTTACAAAACAAAACAGCTTCCTAAATTTACAATAAGCAAAACTGGTTCTTATATCTTAACAAAATAATCAATTATTATGCAGTACGTTGCTAAAAACGCCCTTGACTACATTGCTCAGTTGCCAGAAGATCGCGTTGAGCCAATGAAAAAACTTAGAGAAACGATTGTCAACAGCCTTCCACCAGGATTTGAAGAGTGCATTTCATATGGAATGATTGGATATGTTGTACCTCTAAGTGTTTATCCCGCTGGATATCATTGCGACCCAAAATTACCATTGGGTTTTATGAATATTGCTTCTCAAAAGAACTTTATTGCATTGTATCATCTGGGTATGTATGGAAGCGAGACTTTGTTGAATTGGTTTGTTGAAGAATATCCCAAACACAGCAAATCCAAATTAGATATGGGCAAAAGTTGCATTCGTTTTAAGAAAATGGACCAAATTCCGTATGATTTAATTGCCGAATTATGCAAAAAATTGAGCATGGAAAAATACATTGAATTGTATGAAACTGCATTAAAAAACGGTCAAAAAGTGCAATAATTTTCATTCAACAAATGATTTGATTCATTCACCAATCAGATGATTTTATCAGTTCATTTTCTATTATCTTTGAATCATGTCAACACAAGACATTCAATTCAATAAAAACGAGGACACCAATAAGCAAAATTGGGATGTCGTAAAAAGTAGATTAGAAAAAATCTATCTTGGAGGTGGCATAAAAGCTGCTGCAAAACAAAAAGAAAAAGGCAAATTATTAGCGCGTGAAAGAGTTGATTATTTAAGAGATAAAGATTCAGAATGGATTGAAATTGGTGCCTTTGCCGGATATGAAATGTATGAAGAATACGGTGGATGTGCCGGTGGCGGTGTTGTAACTGGTATTGGATATGTGAGCGGCCGCCAATGTATCATTGTTGCCAATGATGCCACTGTAAAAGCAGGAGCTTGGTTCCCAATTACCGGAAAAAAGAATTTGCGTGCCCAAGAAATAGCAATGGAAAACCATTTGCCAATTATTTATTTGGTTGATAGCGCTGGCGTTTTCTTGCCAATGCAAGATGAAATTTTTGCCGACAAAGATCATTTTGGTAGAATGTTCAGAAACAATGCTATCATGAGCAGCATGGGAATTACCCAAATTGCTGCTGTTATGGGAAGTTGTGTTGCAGGTGGTGCCTATTTGCCAATTATGTCTGATGAAGCATTAATTGTTGAGGGAAATGGAAGTATTTTTCTAGCGGGAAGCTATTTGGTAAAAGCTGCAATTGGAGAAGATATTGACAATGAAACCTTAGGAGGCGCAATAACACAAACTGAAATATCGGGTGTTATTGACGATAAATTCCCTAATGACCAAGCCTGTTTAGATAGGATAAAATATATCATGGATAAACTAGGCAAACCTGAAAATGCAGGTTTTGACCGGGTAAAAACAAAATTACCTGTAAAAAAGCAAGACGAAATTTGGGGGTTGTTGCCTGCAGATAGAGGAAAACCTTATAAGTCCCTCGAAATAATTGAAAGACTTGTTGACAACAGTGAATTTGAGCAATACAAAGAAGGATATGGAAAAAGTATCCTTTGTGGATATGCGAGAATTGATGGCTGGGCTGTGGGTATTGTTGCAAATAACCGTGAACTGGTGAAAAGCAAAAAAGGAGAAATGCAATTTGGTGGTGTAATTTATAGCGATAGTGCAGATAAATCAGCAAGATTTATTATGAATTGCAACCAAAAGAAAATTCCTTTGGTATTTTTACAAGACGTTACAGGATTCATGGTTGGAAGTAGATCTGAGCATGGAGGCATTATTAAAGATGGCGCCAAAATGGTAATGGCAATGGCCAATAGTACTGTTCCAAAGTTTACCATTGTAATGGGAAATAGCTATGGTGCAGGAAACTATGCAATGTGCGGAAAAGCATATGACCCAAGATTAATTGTAGCATGGCCAACGGCAAAAATTGCGGTAATGGGTGGAGAGCAAGCTGCCAAAACACTTTTGCAAATTGAAAAAGCATCTTTAAAAGCAAAAGGTGAAGAAATTACGATTGAAAACGAAAATGCATTGCTTGATAAAATCACCCAAAGATACAATAGCCAAACTACTCCTTATTATGCTGCTTCTCGTTTGTGGGTAGATGCAATTATAAATCCTCTGGATACTAGAAAATGGATTTCAATGGGAATAGAAGCGGCAAGTCAAGCGCCGGTGAAACCATTTCATCCTGGCATTTTACAAGTTTAAGTAGCGAGAATAAATTTCGGGTAGAATTCGAAAGTAAAAATTATGCGATTTAGCGATAAAAATCGTTAAATACAATCTTTTCTTGATAAAATGTGGAAAACGTTAGGAAATATCTGAAGATATACCTACCTTTGCAGCGCAATTCTTTACGAGTGGGACTTTTGTAGTTTGAATCTATTGCGATTCCTACGCTTTCATTTCTGCTTCTGAAGCGTTAGCCCGAAAAAAAATATTAATGCAAAATTTTGAAAACTTGGGGTTACTACCTCAACTTGTGTCTACTGTAGAAAAGCAGGGATACACCGAACCTACGCCTATCCAAAAAGTGGCGATTCCAGCAATTTTAGCAGGTGGCGACCTTTTCGCAACTGCTCCTACGGGTACAGGTAAAACTGCAGCATTTGCAATTCCTATTATCCAACAAATCATCGAGAAACCGCAAAAAGGCGTTCACGCCCTTATTTTAGCGCCAACTCGTGAGTTAGCACACCAAATTTCTGACAACTTCAAGAAATATGGTGCCACAATGAAACTTCGTATCGCTTTGGTATACGGTGGAGTTTCTCAAAGACGCCAGGTTGAAGACATTCGCCGTGGTTGTCAGGTAATTATTGCCACTCCTGGCCGTTTATTAGACCTTATTCAACAAGGACATATTGATTTATCTGCAATTAACACTTGGGTGTTAGATGAGTGTGATCGTATGTTAGACATGGGATTCATTAGTGATATCCGTGATATTGGTCGTTTAATGTTAAATGATAAAAAACAAACTTTATTATTTTCAGCTACGGCTCCAAGAGAAATTAGAGTTTTGTCTCAAGAATTATTGTCTGAGCCAACACAAATTGACATTGCTCCTTTAAACGAAGAAAAACCAAAAATTACACAATGGTTATTTGCAGTAGGAAGAAATGACAAATTTGAATTATTAAAAGAACTTTTAGATGATGCTGAGGTTCACTCTATGTTGGTTTTTACAAAAACCAAACATGGTGCTGACAAATTGGTTGATTTACTAAGAAACATCAATGAACATGCAGTTGCTATTCATGGCGACAAGAGTCAACGCGAACGTACTCGTAACCTAGACTTATTCAAAGAAGGCCGTGCACGTATTTTGGTAGCAACAGACGTTGCTGCGAGAGGTGTAGACGTTCCAGCTTTGAATCACGTATTAAACTATGACATGCCGCAAGATCCTGAAACTTATACGCACCGTATAGGTAGAACTGGAAGAGCGGGTAGTACAGGTTTGGCTATGTCGTTTTGTGATCAATCAGAATCAAACTTGCTTGATATGATTTACAAAGAGCATGGAACAACTGATTTGGTTGAAATGGAACATGAATACCGCATTGAATTGCCAAAAGGGCGCAGTGGTGGTGGACGTGGCCGTGGTGGTTATGGTGGCGGTGGAAACCGTGGCGGTAATCGCGGTGGCGGAAGTCGTGGTGGTAGCTCATTTGGTGGCAACCGCGGTGGAAGCTCATATGGCGGCGGCGGCGGAAGTTCTTACGGCGGTGGCGGTGGAAACTCTTACGGTGGTGGTAATCGCGGTGGAAGTGGTGGCGGAGAACGTCGTTCATTTTCAAACGATAGACCTGCTAATACAGACAGACCTGCTTTCAGTAACGACAGACCTTCTTACAACAACGACAGACCATCTTTTAATGATAGACCAGCTGGAGATAAACCTTCAGGAGACAGATCATTTGGTGGTAACAGACCCTCTGGCGATAGATCATTTAACAGTAACAGAACATCTAGCGATAGACCTGCATTTAATAGAAGCGATAGACCTGCACCATCTGGTGACAGACCTGCATTCAACAGCAACAGATCTGGTAGCGACCGTCCATCTGGCGACAGGCCTTATGGAAACGCAAACAGAGGTGGTGGATCATTCGGTGGCAACAGGCCAGCGGGAGGCGACCGCCCTTTTAATAACGATCGCAATAGCAACACTTCTTCACGCCCTTATGGGTCTGAAAACCGCGATCGTAGTTTTGAAGGTAAGGTTAGACAAGAAACGCAAGCTCGTCAGAGCAGTGCTTTCGGAAACAGCCGCAATAGTGAACGTAGTGCTCGTCCAGCATTTAACAGCAATAGCAGCGGCGACAACAATCGTCAAGCTCGTAGATCTGATTCAGGTCAACCTGCTGCGCCTGCTAGCGCTGATAGTGGCAAAAGTCACCATCGAGGCCAGGGCGGGAAAAAGCCAGCTAGTTCGAGCAATTTTAGCAGAAATTCACCTGCTAAACCTCGCAGAAACCCAGCTGGACACAAAAACAAATACAAATCTGATATTTAATAAATAGCAGAATCTGATATTTCAAAGGTGCGTGAAAACGCACCTTTTTTATTTAATGAGGTTTTAAATTGTAGCTATTACAATTAATTTAATTTCCAAAATTAACAAACGCAATTTTTTGGACTATTAGAAAATCAATTCCAAAAATCTAAAAGTTGAGTATTAAAGAAATATTCTAAGATTGGATTATTCCCAAATGCGTATTTTTAGGATGTTAACTCTATTAGAGAATTATAAATTCACAAACCATTTATAGAAATATGGTTCTTTTTTTATTCATTTGAAATTTTGAACATAAAAAAAGGCGGTATCGCGTCGCTACAACCCACTGCCCTTGCTTCCTTCCGGACCTGGGGGAATTCATGAGGAGCTGACCGTACCGCCGGTGCAAAGATACTGCCTTTTCTTTAGACCATCAATCGAAATTCAAAAAATCGTATTCATTTCATTATCTTTGCCACATGCGCCTTCGCTCCGAAAACTTAATTAAACAATACGGCTCCAAAAAAGTTGTAAATGACGTAAGTGTTGAAGTAAACCAAGGAGAAATTGTTGGTCTTTTAGGACCCAACGGTGCCGGCAAAACAACCACATTCTACATGTGCGTTGGTCTTGTGAAACCAGATAAAGGAAAAATTTATTTGGATGATAAAGACATTACCAAATTGCCAATGTACAAAAGGGCCCAATTTGGTATTGGTTATTTGCCTCAAGAAGCCTCTGTTTTTAGAGATCTCAGCGTAGAAGATAATATCAAAGCCATTCTTGAAATGACTCCCCTTACCAAAATTCAACAAGAAGAGAAATTAGAAACATTGATTGAAGAATTTAGTTTGGGTAGGGTTAGAACCAATTTAGGAAAGGTTTTGAGCGGCGGTGAACGTAGAAGAACTGAAATTGCCCGCGCCTTGGCAACGGATCCTCATTTTATCCTTCTAGACGAACCTTTTGCTGGCGTTGATCCAATTGCTGTAGAAGACATCCAAAGTATTGTAGCGAAGCTAAAAGATCGCAATATTGGCATTCTAATAACCGATCACAATGTGCAAGAAACTTTAAGTATCACCGATCGCGCATATTTGCTTTTCGAGGGACAATTACTCAAACAAGGAAATGCCGAAGAACTTGCAAATGACGAGTTGGTGCGTAAAGTTTACCTAGGTCAAAACTTCGAATTGCGACGCAAATCACCAAAACAAGAAATTACCGAATGAGATTGATTGTTTCACGCAGTCTTTGTCCGTATTTCCATCTCGCTGCAGAAGCTTTCTTTTTACAACAAACAGACGAAAATATTTTGCTTATTTGGCAAAGCGAAAGTGCTGTAGTATCAGGCAAACATCAAAATATTTGCGCCGAAATCAATTATAAGTTCTGTAAGGAAAACAACATATTGCCGGCAAGACGACTTTCAGGGGGTGGAACAGTGTTTCATGATATGGGAAATATTAATTTCACATTTATCAAAAACATTGAAACCGAAATGGACAAAGCTGTTAATTACAAACAATTCCTTGAACCCATTCGCAAAACGCTTTTTTCATTGGGCATAGAAACTACCTATAGCTACAGAGATGATTTATTGTTAGATGGGAAAAAAATAAGTGGCAATGCCCAACATATTTTCCAACAAAAGAAACGCGTTTTACATCATGGAACCCTATTATACGATTGCCAATTAACCAACTTGTCAAGTGCATTGCACTCAGAAGGACAATATGAAGACAAAGCAGTTAAAAGTGTAAGAAGCGTTGTAACCAACATCAAAGACTATCACAACTTTGGTGAAACCCAAGATTTCTTGGTGAAATTTATCAATGAACTGAGCACTTCATTCGGCGCCGCACAATTTCTTTCAGAAAATGAAGTACAGCGTATTGACGAAATAAAGAAAGAAAAGTTTGAGCTTGAAGAATGGATTTTAGGTTACTCACCAAAATATATTCACCGACGGTCAGTGTCCCTCAAAAACAAAAAATACGAATTGTATTTGTTTGTCGATAAAGGCGTTGTAACGTTAATGGAACTCGTAAACGAAATGGGCGAAAAAAACTTTATTTCAGAAAGTTCGGAATGCATTTCAAATCCAATTTCTATTGAAACTTTCAAAAGCGGATTTCCGGAAATTCCAGAAACTGAATTGTATCAATTTTTATAATTGAATTGCCTTACAAATTGGGCAATTTTCAACGACATGACCTCTGGCTGGACAATATTCTCGGCCATAAAATATAATTTGCAAATGTATTTTATTCCACAAATCTCTCGGGGTCAATCGTTTCAAATCCTTTTCTGTTTGTTCCACGTTTTTACCGTTTGATAACTTCCATCTTACTGCCAAACGATGAATATGGGTATCAACAGGAAAAGCAGGCACACCAAAAGCTTGCGACATAACCACACTCGCAGTTTTATGTCCTACCCCAGGCAATGCTTCCAAGTCTTCGAAAGTTTCAGGAACTTGTCCATTGTGCTTATCAAGAATGATTTGGCTTAAATTAAAAATGGCTTTGCTTTTAAACGGAGACAATCCACAAGGCTTGATAATCTCACGAATTTCTTCAATGGTTAATTTTACCATATCTGAGGGATTGTTAGCCTTGGCAAATAACGAAGGGGTAATTAAATTTACTCTTTTATCGGTGCATTGGGCACTCAACAAAACAGCAATTAGCAAGGTATATGCATCTGAATGATCCAAAGGAATTGGAACTTCAGTATACAAATTTTCCAGCGTATCAAGAATAAATTGAACGCGTTCAGCTTTTTTCATTGAATGATTAGATAAAATTACTTAGAATTTGCGCATTTGATATACCCTCTGCCTCTGCCTTAAAATTGCGAACTATTCTGTGAGAAAGAACCCAATTCATAACAGCGTGTACATCTTCAATATCAACAGAGAACTTCCCATTCATCAAGGCGTTGCATTTGGCCCCTAGAATCAAATTTTGACCAGCTCTTGGGCCTGCACCATAAGAAAGATACTTATTTGCCATTGGGTGAGCCCCAGGTGTATTTGAACGTGTTTTTTGAACCAATCCCACTACATATTCGTAAACATTGTTTGTAACAGGTACCTGTCTCACAATATTTTGGTAATCCATAATTTCCTTTGCGGTCAGAACTGCAGAAGCATTTTCAGAACTACCAGAGGTAGTTTGTTTTAATATTTGCACCTCTTCATTGAAATTTGGATAATCCAAAACAACTTGATACATAAATCGATCGAGTTGAGCTTCAGGCAAAGGATACGTACCTTCTTGTTCAATTGGATTTTGAGTAGCCAACACAAAGAATGGTTCAGTTAAATGATAAATACTCCCACCAGCGGTAACTTGACGCTCTTGCATCGCTTCTAACAAAGCACTTTGAGTTTTAGGTGGAGTCCTATTTATTTCATCGGCCAATAACAGATTGGCAAAAACAGGGCCTTTAATAAATTTAAATTGTCTGTTTTCATCTAATATTTCAGAACCAATGATATCACTTGGCATTAAATCTGGTGTAAACTGGATGCGGTTAAAATCTAATGACATCGCTTGTGAAAGTGTTTTCACCAATAATGTTTTTGCCAAACCAGGAACACCAACCATTAATACGTGGCCATGACAAAAAATTGCATTCACCAAAGCAGTAACTACTGTATCTTGGCCAACAATAACTTTACCAACTTCAGATTTTAACTGATTTACTTTGGCTCCAAATTGGGAAGCCAATTCTGCAGTATCAAGATTACTCATTCACCCACTTTTTAATGTTGTCGCAATGAAATTCTCTCGTTTTAATTTTGATATAGGTTTTGCCTTTGTATTTGGCAACCCATTTATCAGTTGCTTGTTGCTTTTTCTTGGATTCAGCAGCCATTTGAATTCTGCTATAATCTTGAATCAAATTAGCTTGATGCGGAGCAATAAACGATTTCAAATACACAATTCTATAAACCGCTCTCCCATCAGGCAACATAGTAATTTTAGGTTCTGAAAAATTTCCTGGTTTCATTTTCTCAACCACCTGTTTCACATCCGTTGGTAAGGTTTCAAACTCGGTTTTTTGCAATCCTGTTGCTTCATCAGTTAAAAATCCACAATACCCTTTATTTCCCATTTGCTCACTGGCATGAGATTTAACTGCAATACACCAATCTAATTTACCAGATACCAATACACTATAAATACTATCTGTCAATTTTGATGCTTTAGAATAATCATCACTTGTATTCTCGGGTCTAATTAAGATATGCTGAGCAATGATTCGCTCACCCTTACGTTTGATGAGTTTCATAATATGATAGCCATAATCTGTTTGAAATACAGGACTAATACTATCTTCTTTTAATTTGAAAGCCATTCTTTCAAATTGTCCAACCATTTCTCCCCTTCCAAATTCAGGCAACAAACCATTGTTATTTTTCGAACCTGGATCCATAGAATAAGCCCTTGCTAATTTGTCAAAGCTTTCACCGTTTAAAATCCTTGTCTTTAATTCTTCTAATTGTGATTTTGCAAAATCTTGTGCAAGCGTTGAATAAGGCAATTCCAATATCAACTGGGCTACTTCAACTTCGGTAGCTACCAATGGGAGACTATCTTGAGGGATATTGTCATAGTATTGCTGAACTTCTTTGGGACTAATTCTAACAGGCGATGTAATTTTATTTCTCATTTCTTGAGCCATTAACTGCTCGCGAATTTTAGGACGAATTTCATCTTTGTACTCTTGAATAGATTTGCCTATATACTTTTCCAATTC
The DNA here is from genome assembly GCA_947487175.1 of Flavobacteriales bacterium. GTDB lineage: Bacteria > Bacteroidota > Bacteroidia > NS11-12g > UBA955 > VMCP01. The sequence continues at coordinate 9,834 of CANKVM010000003.1, forward strand.
GGCTACACTTCCAACTTGGCGTTGGAAATATCGAATTCTATTATCAATATCAGATTCAATTCTGTCGTTTGTAATTGGCAAACTATCAATTTCAGCCTGACTTAACATTAATTTTTGAATAATCAATTTTTCAAAAAGCAAACAATAAAGCAAATGAGAATCCTTTAGGATTTGGCCTCGTGCCATGTCCATTTTTTCGGTTTCAAAATCACTCCTTCGAATAATTTTTTCGCCAATTACAGCCATTATGCCATCCACATATTTTGGAGGCAAGTTTGGACCTTGTTGCGCAGAAGAAGTTCCCCAAATAGAAAAGAGAAAAATTACTAAGAAAGACTTGCGTAAATGAATCACTAGATTAAAATTATTGCGTAATTAATTTTTGTTTGAAAGCAGAAATCACATCCTCATTAATTGATACATTGTATTTGCTTTCTAGCTCTTTCAACCATTGGATTTCTAATTCTTCTTGGTATTTAGAAGCAACAGGACCCCTTGTTTCATCTAGTAATTTTGGACCAGCAGGCAAAAACTCTTTTACTTTAACAACAACATAATCATTTTGGAATTGACCCAATTTAAAGATTTTATTTTTTGCAGTTTTGTATTCAGGATTGGCAAATATTTTATTCAAAACATCTGGCTGCGGGAACAAATAAGTATCCGTAGCTTGATATTTACCAATACGGTAATCAAAATCAAGTTGTTTCACTTTGGTATGAATTTTCTTCATGCTGTCGGCTGAAATACCTATTTTGGCCTCTTTCATCACTTGTTTTGACATTTTTTCAGAAGAGCAATAATATACTTCGATATTAAATCTGTCTCCCCATGTGTATTCGGTATTATGCTGATCAAAATACTTTGCAAGACCAATTGAGTCGTTGTTTGCACGATCCCAAACCTTTTCTTGCATTCTATTGAACATTAAAATGCCTTCACGGTATTCTTGATAAATATCTCTAAACTCAACAGATTTTTCTTCTAAATGATTGTTTTGATAATTTACAGCAATGTCCTTTACCCATGTGTTTAATTTAGACTCAACCGCTTCACTCACAGAAGAGGTGATTTTCTTTTTACCATTAATGCGCATTGCAAATTCTTCAACTGTAAATGATTCTCCCGCAAAATTGAACATTTCCATTTTAGGAAAATCAAATGAAACAGTTTCTTTTTTCTTTGCAGCAGGATCTTTTATTTTAGTATACTTTGCAGGCAACATTTCAACCTTAAAATTGCCATTTAAGAAGTTTGTATCTAAAGATTTTACCAAGAAATCAAATGCTTCTTTGTTTAATTTATAATTTTCTTCCTTTTTAACTTTATCAACCAAAGCATCTACTGAAATTTGAGAACGTTGGTTTTGTTGAACTTGATTCTTCAAAGTGTTTTTCATTTGATCAAATGAAACAATAGGCTTAACGCCTACTTTTTGTAAAATATGCCAACCAAAGCTCGATCTAAAAGGAGTTGTCATGTCACCAATATTTGGCAATTCATAAGCTTTGTCAATCCAATTCTGACGGTCAATGTCACCCACATATTGGGTGTTGTTCACATATTCCATTTCGCCACCATTGTATTTACTGCTAAAATCTTCGCTATAAGCCCTTGCCATTACATCAAATTTCTCTTCACCAGATTTTAGCTTCGTGTAAATTTCATCTACTTTCTTTTTAGAAGCTTCATCTGTATTTTCAGCATTGGTTCCAACACGAATTAATATGTGCTTTACTTTAATATCGCCTCTGTTTTTGCGTTTTTCTTCAACACGAACAATATGAAAACCAAAATCCGTTCTGAATGGTTCTGAAATTTGTCCAATTGGAGTTTTGTATGCTTGGTTTTCAAATTCATAAACCACTTGCAAAGCAGTCATATATCCCAAACTTCCACCTGAGTTTTTAGTTCCTGGATCTTCAGAGTCTGTTTTTGCATATTCAGCAAAATTATCCCCACTCGGATTGCGTTTTAAAGATGCATACACTTCATTGATTCTTTTTGTTGCTTTGGCAACGTCAGATTCAGAAGCATCGCGATTGCACATTATCAAAATATGCGAAACCTTAATTTCAGATTGCATTCTTTCATAAGCTTCTTCAATTAACCCTTGAGTAACCGCTCTATCATACAAATAATTTCTAGACAATTGCTCACGATACATTGCTAACTCCTGTTTGTAAGCAGCCGCAGTATCTTTACCTGCATCAGATGCATCTTGGATTTTCAATTTGAACTTTACATAAAGCTTCAAATAATCATCTATGTCTTTTGAAGTGACTTTCTTTTCATTCAAATTCAAGTTTTTCAAGAATTGACGTTCGAATTCACCCAAATACACTTTTTGTTTTCCATTGATAGTAAAAACTACAGGTTCATTGGTCGTGTTTTGAGATTTTACATTTCCTAAAACACCGAAACAAACTAAAAATAATACAATACTTTTTACGATTTTCATAAGTCTAATAAATCTTTTCTATTTTAATTTTATAACAAGCAAAAATAAGCATTCTTAGCGAATGTTACACATTCTCTTCAATGGCTTTAAATAATTCATCTTTGAGAACATCTAACCCTTGTTCGGTAATTGAACTAAAGAATAAAACCTTAACATCTCCCATTTCCTTCACGATTTCGGCTTTTAACTCATCATCAAGCATCTCAGCCTTACTAATTGCTACAATTTTATCTTTCAATACCAATTCTTCATTAAATTGAGCCAACTCATTTATGAGCGTATTGTATTCCATTCTATGATTCTTACTGTCTGATGGAATTAACAACAGCAATACGGCATTTCGTTCAATATGCTTTAAAAATCGATGTCCTAATCCCTTACCCAAATGAGCTCCTTCAATAATTCCAGGAATATCTGCCATAACAAAACTTCTAAAGTCACGATATTTCACTACCCCCAAATTAGGTGTTAGTGTTGTAAAAGCATAATCTGCGATTTCAGGTTTTGCAGCAGACAATACACTTAACAAGGTGCTCTTGCCCGCATTTGGAAAACCAACCAAACCAACATCCGCCAATACTTTTAACTCCAAAACCATCCAACGCTCCACTCCTGGTTCGCCAGGTTGGGCATATTGTGGTGCTTGGTTTGTAGGTGTTGCAAAATGCGCATTCCCTAAACCACCTCTACCTCCAGGAATCAATACTTTTTTCTCACCATCTGCAGTTATTTCAAATAAGATCTCACCGGTTTCAGCATCTTTTGCAACTGTTCCCAATGGAACATCCAAAATAATATTTTCACCAGAAGCGCCAGTACTTGTACTTTCACTTCCTCCTATACCATCTCCTGCCATAACGTGCTTTCTGAATTTCAAATGCAACAACGTCCACATTTGCTTATTTCCCATAAGAATTATATCACCTCCCTTTCCTCCATCGCCACCATCTGGACCACCACGTGGATTTATTTTTGAACGATTATAATGACGACTTCCCGCGCCACCATTGCCACTACGACAACATATTTTAACGTAATCAATAAAATTACTTTCAGCCATTTCACTGCAAAGGTCGTTAAAATTCAGCTACCTTTGTATTTTTGCACTCGGAATGTCTATTTCTCATCAATATAATTTCAACGAAATCGAATCAAAATGGCAAAAACATTGGAAAGATTCGCAATTGTACAAGGTTATTGAAAACTCTTCAAAGCCAAAATTCTATGCATTAGATATGTTTCCTTATCCCTCCGGATCAGGTTTACATGTTGGTCACCCTTTGGGTTACATTGCAAGTGATATTGTTTCTCGTTACAAAAGATTGAATGGATTCAATGTGCTACATCCAATGGGCTACGATGCTTTCGGATTGCCCGCTGAACAATATGCCATTCAAACTGGTCAACACCCAGCCGTTACCACAGAACAAAATATTATTAGATTTAGAGAGCAGCTCGACAAAATGGGCTTTTGCTTTGATTGGGATAGACAAGTAAAAACTTGTGATGCTAATTATTACAAATGGACGCAATGGATATTTTCATTGTTTTTTACCCATTGGTTCAATAAAGATTTGCAAAAAGCGCAAAAAATTGAAGATTTAATTTCAGTATTTTCAGCAAATGGAAATATTGGAATCAACGCTCATTCAGGTAAAATTCATTCCTTTACAGCCAATGAATGGAATGCGTATAATACTCACCAACAAAATGAGGTACTCAACCAATACCGTTTGGCATTCATTGACGAAACTACTGTCAATTGGTGCGAAGAAATGGGTACGGTTCTAGCCAATGAAGAAGTTGTAAATGGCCTAAGTGAAAGAGGTGGATATCCAGTTATTCGTAAAAAAATGAAGCAATGGAGTTTGCGAATTACAGCTTATGCCGACAAACTGCTTCAAGGTTTAGAAACCATTAAATGGTCAGATTCAATCAAAGAAATTCAAAAAAATTGGATTGGAAGAAGTGAAGGCGCTGAAATTGATTTTAATATTGAGGGACATTCAACTAAAATCAAAGTTTTCACTACACGTCCAGATACATTGTTCGGAGCTACTTTTATGGTTATTGCTCCCGAAAGTGAATTAATCAATAGCATTTGCAGCGACAATCAAAAACAATTGGTTTTAGATTATGCTGCTAAAGCAAAAAATAGAAGTGAAATTGAACGAATGGCCGACACCAAAAAAACAGGTGTTTTTACAGGCGCATCTGCCATCAATCCTTTCACAAATAAATCTATTCCAGTTTGGGTTAGCGACTATGTTTTGGCAGGTTATGGAACTGGTGCTATTATGGCAGTTCCAGCACATGATGAGCGCGACTTTGAATTTGCACAAACCTTTGGATTGGATATAATTCCTGTAATAAAACCTGAAAATGAAACCATTGAAGTTCCATTGTCAGAGGCATTTAGTGCCAAAGATGGAATTTGTTTCAACAGTGGTTTCTTAGATGGATTAACAGTAAAAGATGCAATAAAAACTGCCATTTCTAAGGTTGAAGAATTAGAAATTGGCAGTAAAAAAATCAACTATAAATTGCGTGAAGCTGGTTTCGGCAGACAACGCTATTGGGGTGAACCCTTTCCAATCATTTGGAACGATCAAATTCCCCAGCTTGTTAATGAATTTCCAGTAGAATTACCAAAAGTTGAATCATACAAACCCACTGGTACTGGAGAAAGTCCTTTGGCTGCTGTTTCTGATTGGGTAAATACCGCCATTGGTAAAAGAGAAACCGACACCATGCCAGGATGGGCAGGAAGTAGCTGGTATTTTTTACGTTACATGGATCCTAATAATTCAACAGCGTTTGCTAGCAAAGAAGCCTTAGAATATTGGAATCAAGTTGATTTGTATGTTGGGGGAAGTGAACACGCAACAGGACATTTGTTATACAGCAGATTTTGGACGAAATTCTTAAATGACTTAGGATATATCAGTTGGGATGAACCATTCAAGCGCTTGGTAAACCAAGGCATGATCATGGGTGAAGATGGTCAAAAAATGAGCAAACGTTGGGGCAATGTTGTTAATCCCGATGATGTTTGCGAACAATACGGAGCAGATACCTTAAGATTATATGAAATGTTCCTAGGTCCATTAACTGACAGCAAACCTTGGAATACACATGGAATTGAAGGCGTTTCTCGATTTTTAGGGAAATTTTGGCGTTTATTCATCCAAAACGAACAATTTAGTGTGTCAAGTGAAACCGCTTCAGCAGAAGAGCTAAAAATCCTTCATAAAACCATTAAAAAGATTTCAGAAGATATTGAATCAATGAGTTTCAATACCTCAGTATCTGCATTTATGGTATGCGTGAATGAATTGGGCACATTAAAATGCAATAAATTAGAAATATTAAAGCCGTTATTGGTTTTACTTGCGCCATTTGCGCCGCATGTTACTGAAGAGTTATGGGAAGCACTTGGTGAGAATACAAGTATTCACAAAAGTGATTGGCCAAAATTCAACAGCGAATATTTGGCAGAAAGTAGCTTCACGTATCCTATAAGTATTAATGGAAAAACCAGAACGCAACTAGAATTTGATATTAATGCTGATGTGAAAGACATCGAAGCCGCGGTATTGAACAATGAAATTGTTTTAAAGTGGACAAACGGTGAAAAACCTAAAAAGGTTATTGTGGTTAAAAACAGAATTGTAAACGTAGTTATATAAATATTAGATTTACATAAAACAGAAAGGGAGCGATTTTATCGCTCCCTTTCTGTTAACAAAACTATATAAAAAGACTAATAAGCTTTTTGTAAAAACAATTTAAATTCATTTTTCAATTCAGAAAATATATGATTAAATGTATCCATTTGATCGCGTAATTCCAGATGATCATCAACTTTCCTATGGTCATGACACCTATCAGATGCACATATGATTTTAATCATAAATAAAAAGTAATTAAGCTGCTTGAACCTTGGCTTTTTGTCCCTCAAATTCAATAATAAAATCGGGATAAACTTTATTCCTTTTGCGAAGTTCGATTTTACCGTTTACCTTAACCAATTCGGCATCTATTACCTCATTTGCCATACTTCCAGACTCAACCCAGCCCATCAGTTTCAAGGCTTGATTCAATTGAATGTAAGGAGTATTAATAGTAAGAATTTCCAAAATTAGATAGAGAAACTTTCGCCGCAGCCGCAGGTTCTTGAAGCATTAGGATTGACAAAATTGAATCCTTTGCCGTTTAATCCATCAGAAAAATCCAATTCTGTTCCGCATAGGTATAAAAAACTTTTCATGTCGCAAACCAATTTGAAATTTGAATCACCGAATTCCATGTCCCCTTTTTTGGGTTCATTATCAAAATCCAATTCATAAGTCAAACCAGAGCAACCTCCGCCCTTAACACCTACACGCAAGAAATATTCTGGAGATGCAATATTTGCATCACGCATTAAATCATAAGCTTTTCCCAAAGCTTTTTCAGTAATTGTTATTGCACCTGCATCAGCCAACATAGGAAAAAATATTAATGGTGTACTTTTTCAGAAATCAAAGGCTCTAAACCTTGTTTTGCTCTGTAATCGTTAATTGCCATACGAATAGCATCTTCAGCCAAAACTGAACAATGTATTTTAACGGGTGGCAATGCCAATTCCTCAACAATATCCATATTGTCAATTTCTAATGCTTGGTCAATTGTTTTACCTTTTAACCATTCAGTAGCCAAAGACGAAGAAGCAATTGCAGATCCACATCCAAATGTTTTAAATTTAGCATCTTGAATAACGCCTGTTTCATCGTTAACTTCAATTTGCAAACGCATTACATCGCCACATTCTGGAGCACCTACCAAACCTGTGCCAACAGTATTTTTAGATTTATCTAAAGTCCCAATATTTCTTGGATTGGTATAATGATCAACTACTTTATCTGAATATGCCATATTGCTTTTTTTACTTGATTACAAAGTTATTTAAAATGTTTCTAAATTAAAAATTATTTCGACCAAATCGGATTAATGTTCTGTCCACTCAATCGATTTCAAATCGATTCCTTCTTTGAACATTTCCCAAAGTGGGCTCATGTCACGAAGTTTGTTAACGGCTTCTGTAACACAATTGATTGTATAATCAACTTCTTCTTCTGTTGTAAAACGACCTAACCCAAAACGCAAACTGCTGTGGGCCAATTCGTCATCTAAACCTAAACTCTTCAATACGTAACTTGGTTCTAAAGATGCACTGGTACAAGCTGATCCAGACGAAACTGCGATATCCTTGATTCCCATCATCAATCCTTCTCCCTCAACATATTTAAAACTAATGTTTGCGGTATGAGGCAAACGATGTTCTGCACTTCCATTCACGTAACTCTCTTCAAGGTTAAGCAACGCTTTTTCTAACTTATCTCTTAACGCACTCAAACGAATTGCTTCAGCGTCCATTTCCAATCTTGCCAATTCGCAAGCTTTGCCTAATCCTACTATACCTGGAACGTTCAAAGTACCAGATCTCATTCCTCTTTCATGTCCACCGCCATCCATTTGAGCTGTTACTTTAACTCTTGGATTTTTTCTGCGAACATACAAAGCACCAATACCTTTAGGACCATACATTTTGTGAGCTGTGAAACTCATCAAATCAATATTGTCGGCTAAAACATCTACAGGAATTTTGCCTACAGTTTGAGTTGCATCTGTATGAAACAAAACACCTTTTTCTTTACATAACTTGCCAATTTCGCGAATGGGTTGAATTACACCCAATTCATTATTACCATACATTACAGAAACCAAAACGGTATTTGGTTTAATTGCCTCAGCAACTTGTTCTACCTTCAATAAACCATCAGATCCAACAGGTAAATAAGTAATTTCTGCACCTAATTTTTCTAAATGCTTACATGCATCTAAAACCGCTTTATGTTCAGTAGTCACTGTAATAAAGTGATTTCCTTTTGCTGCGTACATTTCATATACCCCTTTAATTGCGAGGTTATTACTTTCGGTTGCACCGCTGGTAAAAATGATTTCTTTTTCGTTTGCGCCAATTAGCGTAGCAATTTGCTCACGGGCGTAGTCAACTGCTTCTTCTGCTTTCCATCCAAAAGGGTGACTCTTACTTGCCGCATTTCCAAAATCATGCAAAAAATAGGGAATCATAACTTCAAAAACTCTTGGATCAACTTGAGTAGTTGCATTGTTGTCTAAATATACGGGTAGTTTCATGTTGGTTTTTACTTGATTAATTATAATTTAGATTGGTTCTAAACTGCAAAAGTAACATTCAAATGTCAAAATAGTTCAGCTTTTCGTTAATTTGCACAAACAATTAACAATTTAATTATAAAATGCCTAAAAAACTTGAACATATAGGAATTGCGGTAAGCAATTTAGAAGCTTCAGAAAAATTATTCACAAAACTTCTGGGAGTGTCGCCATACAAGAGAGAATTGGTTGAAAGCGAGATGGTAATGACATCATTTTTTTTATTGGGGGACATTAAATTTGAGCTATTGGCCGCTACAAGCCCAGAGAGCACCATTGCAAAATTTATAGAAAAAAAAGGCGAGGGACTACATCATCTGGCGTTTGAGTCAGATAATATTGTTGACGAATTGGCTGAAAAGGAAAATCAAAATTTCCAACTGATTCACCAAGTTCCAAAAGACGGTGCCGACAATAAAACAATTGCTTTCTTGCATCCCAAAACTACTGGTGGAGTTCTTACTGAACTTTGTCAAGAAAAATCTAATCCCTAACTTTCCTTCACTACCTTTGTGCAAAAGATGTAGATGCTTTTTTTGAAAAATTTAACAAACTTGAACCTACGTCAATATATTTGAGAAATGAGTTTTTTTCCGTCAGATTGGGATGATGAAGAGGACGAAGATAACTTCGATCCGTTTCAAGGAGATATAGATTCTCTTGTAAGCGATTTTGAAAATAAATCTCGCGACAATTTCACTGCACGCGAACTTATGGAGCTTTTCCGTTTTTACAACAGTCAAATTGCCCTTCCCGGCGAAATTAGAAACGAAAATTATTCAAAAATAATTATAGAATTAGGCATTCAACAGTTTCCTTACATGCCAATTTTCACCCTGCACATGGTTGAAATATTTTTGAGGGAAAACAAATACAAACAAGCTCATACTTCTCTAGCTCAGGCGACTGCCTATACCCCTTTCGACCCTGCGTTAATGATGATGAAGTCCATTTGCTACAGCCATGAAGGCGCTAGAAAATTGGCATTAGAATCCTTGCTCGCTGCATTAGAAATTGCAGGAAACGATGAAGAACAATTAGAAGATTTCCTAGAAATGGCTTTGTATCATGAGCAATATGATTTAACACTTCCAATTGTTGAAAAAGCGCTAAATGCAGGTGCCGAAATTAGTCCAATAATTGAGAAATATATTGCCCGTGCCGAAGATGATGGTTTAATTGCTGAACTCATACCTACAATTGAAGCAATAATTGAACAGGATCCTTATTCATCTGAGGCATGGTATGTTTTGGGCTCTGGGTATTTGGCTCAAGAAAAGCATAAGGAAGCACTAAGAGCCTTTGATTTTGCTGTTACTATCAACGACAATTTCAGCGATGCTTGGATTGCATTAATGGAGTGCAATTATGAGCTTTCAAATTACGAAACATTTATTTCGCTTTACAACGAACAAATTGAACGCTTTCCAAAAAAGATTTTTGAAGAATTGGAAGGACTTTTGGCTTGGAGTTACCATGAAACAAGTCAAACAGCAAAAGCCCGTGAAATATATAAAGATGTATTAAATAGAGACCCTACAGATGCCGAAAGTTGGTATAGTTTAGGATTAACTTGGCAACAGGAAAGCAATTACACGAATGCCATACCTTATCTTGAAAAAGCTTATGAACTTGATTCAATTGAAGTTGATTATGGCTTAGTACTTGCCACTAGTTATGTTGCTACCAATAACATTGAAAAATGGGAAGCGCTATTTGAACAATTAAGCACCGAATTCCCATTTCAACCCGAAGTTTGGCTAGATTGGGGTGTTGCACTTCATGAAAACGGCGAAATCAACAAAGCACTCGACATTACTGAACAGGGCTTAGAAAATAGCCCACGAAGTCCAGCATTATTATATAGAATGGGAGCTTTATGTTATTTGTCAGGCAACCAAGATGTGGCCATACTTATTTTAGAAAGGGCATTAGAATTGAATCCGCAAGAACATTTCACCCTCTTTATATTTGCACCAGAACTCAAAAAAGCACTTCGCGTTTTAGAGTGTATATCAAGATTTACTCAACCAAAATTTTCAGATGAATAACGACTTATTTCAACTTACAAAACTTCCGGAAAGAAGTGCTAAACCTAGACAAAATGGCATAACAATGGTTATGGACAAAGGTTTATCATTAGGGGAAGTAGAAAACTTTATTTCCATGAATGAGCCTCATACCGATATTGTAAAACTCGGATTCGGTACAAGTTTTGTTAGCCCTAATTTAATCGAAAAAATTAATCTTTATCATTCCGCAAATATTCCAGTTTATTTTGGTGGTACATTGTTTGAAGCTTATATCGCCAGAAATCAATTTGATGATTATTTAAGGCTCCTAGACAAAACCAAAATTACCTTTGCAGAGGTTAGTGACGGCAGCTTAGATATGCATCATGATGAAAAATGCGAATATATTCGCACTTTGGCAAAGAACTTCACCGTACTAAGTGAAGTAGGAAGCAAAGATGCCGAAAAAATCATCCCTCCATACGAATGGATTGAACAAATGGAAACTGAGTTAGAAGCTGGTGCTTGGAAGGTCATTGGCGAAGCACGTGAATCTGGAACGGTTGGAATTTTCAGAGGCACTGGAGAGGTTCGTTCGGGATTGGTTGCTGAAATAATACGTAAAATTCCTCAAGATAAAATCATCTGGGAAGCACCTCAAAAAGCGCAACAAGTATGGTTTATACAGCTTTATGGCACAAACATAAACTTAGGAAACATTGCACCCAACGAAGTAATTCCATTAGAAACACTGCGCATTGGTTTGCGCGGAGATAGTTTTCACTTCTTCTTATAACAAAAAAAGGCGAATCTTGAGATTCGCCTTTTTTGTTATTTATTGCTTGATTTTATTATTTGTATTTATTTACCAATTGAAGCAAACCTTCCTTGTCAAGCGCACCCAATTGTTTAAAAATTACTTCTCCTTTTTTGAAGAAAATAATTGTAGGATAACCTTCTAAATTATATTTACTTGAAATATCCAATTGTGCTTCTGCATCTACTTTAATTACGTTCACAATGTCAGATTTTTCAGCTTTTATTTCAGCAACAAATGGAGCCATTTGCTTACAAGGACCACACCAAGTGGTATAAAAGTCAACCATAGATAACTTTTCGCTTGCTATTTCTTTGTTGAATTCATCAAGAGTTAACTTTTTATGATCGTTGGTCACAGCTACATTCTCCACTGGCGTAGCAGCAATTGTTTCAGGCGTAATTGCCGTGGGAGCTGCAGTGTCTAGATTCATTGCTTCATTTGATTTTGATTGACAACTAGCCAATAAAAACACACTCAATCCCAAAAAAACTGGGGTAAATATTCTGTTCATTAAAAATCTTCTTTCCATAACACAAAGTTACTTCAGATAAAATGAATATTTTTGCTGTATGTCAGAAAAAAACATAGAATTATCAGTCATTGTACCTTTGTTCAATGAAGAGCAAAATATAGGTGCTCTAAATGAGCGAATAATCACTGTATTGGCATCTATGTCTATATCGAATGAAGTGATCTATATAAACGATGGCAGCAAAGACAAAACCCTGCCTCTAATCATTGGATTAACATATCAATTTCCGAATATTAAGTACATTGATTTTTCAAGAAATTTCGGACATCAGCAAGCCATTTCTGCTGGAATACAATTTGCAAAAGGCAAATATTTAGTAATTATGGATGGTGATGGCCAAGATCCACCCGAGCTCATTCCGGAGTTATATGAAAAAGCTTGCAGCGGATTTGAAGTGGTATATGCAAAACGCAAAAAGCGTCAAGGTGAGGGATTGCTAAAGAAATTTACCGCAAAACTATTCTATCGCATACTAGCAAAAATTACCAATATTGAAATCCCAGTTGATACAGGCGATTTTAGAATTATCCATCAAAAAGTACAAAGAATATTGAATCAAATGCCTGAGCAGCATAAATATATTAGAGGACAAATTGCATGGATTGGGTTTAATCAAACCTTTATTGAATACGACCGAGAGGAAAGAATGTCGGGTCAAACAAAATTTACTTACCGCAAAATGATAGGATTTGCAATTGATGGGATCAGCGGATTTAGCACTTGGCCTTTAAAAGTGGCTACCATAAGTGGATTCATTGTATCATTCATTTCATTTATGCTCATCATTTATAGTTTATACCAAAAATTCTTTGGTGAAACTGAAAAAGGTTGGACATCGCTCAATATTTCGGTTTTATTTATTGGGGGAATACAACTCATTGGAATAGGAATATTGGGTGAATACTTAGGCCGAGTGAGTGAAAATGTAAAAAATAGACCTCATTTTATTGTGAGAGATTCGAATTTAAATTCAAATGAATCTTAAAAATAAAAATACCCAATTTATTTTATTTTGGATACTGCTTCATGTATTCTTTAACTGGATTGAATACATTCATCTGCCACCTTTTGGAATGCACCAAGGTGCGCAAGCCGATAGAGCAAGCATTGCATTGAATTACTTCAATTATTCAGAGAATTTTTTCGAGCCAAGGGTAATGGAATCAAGGGCTTACCATGGGCTTACTGGTTTGGAATTTCCGATTATTCAATACATTGTTAGTTTACTGTATCAATTATTCGGATTTCATCATTTCATTTATCGTGCGGTAATGGGTTCAATCGTATTTGCAGGTTGTTTTGCTATTTGGAAACTAACTGGTATGTATGTTTTAAAAACCATACATAGATACTGTATTTTTACACTTTGGTATTCATCGCCAATCTTGGTTTATTATTCATTTAATTACATTCCAGATATACCAGCATTCTCATTTTCAATGATTGCATGGTACTATTTTTTCCAATATTATCAAGGTTTGAATAAAAACAAATCGTTCAATCTTTATATTTTATTTACAACCTTATCTGGCTTATTGAAAGTAACATTCTTTATCAATCATTTTGCCATTTTAGGGATTATTTTATTGCAAAAGATCTATCCAAACACAATTCGTAATCAAGTTATATTCAAACCAAAGCAATTTGCATTGTACTTCTTGCCATTTGTTTTTGTTTCAGCCTGGTATTATTATTCAAATTACTTGACACAACTCACTTGGAACCATCATTTTTTACAAGCAACAAATCCTGCAAAATCAATATCAGATTTCATTGAAAATACCCGTTTTTCTTTCAATACTTGGGGCAATAGAATTTATCCATTTTCAGTATTGATGGGGGTTTTGATTATTTGGCTCATATCATTAATCAAGTATTTTAAACAATTAGACATAATTGGATATATAGGTTTATTCCTGTTCGGAGGATTTGTCATTATTTTTACGCTGTTTAATATTCAATTTCGCTACCACGATTATTATTTTGTGGTTTTGTACCCTTGTTTGTTTTTTATATTTCTATGGCTCTATAAAATGCACATTGAAAATAGAAGTTTCTTTACCGGGCTGGCAGGTTTAGCCAGTTTAATTGCAATGTATGTTTTGCCAATTTCAAATAGCATTCATGCAAAAAACAATGTAAAACGCACATTTACAAACAACGACTATTATTGCCAAAACGTTATTGGAAATATTGATGATTATCAAAAGGCAAAAGCGTTTATTGATAAAAAATATCCAAACGATAATGAGATTTTCTCCGCCTTCGACCCTAGCCCCAATACATCTTTATATTTGCTTGGAAGGCAAGGAATTAGAATAGCAAAAGATTTCAACAAAGAGGTAATTGAAGATATTTTCGATAGAAAATTCGAAGAAAAAGACACCAAATTCCTACCTATAATTGTAATCAATGATTACCAATTTTGGAAAAATTTAAACTTAGAAAAATATCAAATTTCAGCACCGATTTTTACTTCAGGCAATTTATATATTTGTTATTTCAATAAAATAAAATAATTAGAAAATTTGATATCCTAGGTGCATTCCAATTCCTCCACCATGCCATTTTGAAGGATTCACAAAAGACTCAATTCCTATTACATTAATACCCAAAACTAATGGTTTTCCTTTAAAATTAAATGAATTAAAACTCAATCCACAGTTTATATCAAAATCATCAAATCCACCGACACTTGCACCAACTTGGTAAAAAAACGGTGAGGTTTTATTGCTCTTTTTACTAGTGTATTTTCCCTTAAAAGTTGCCATATAATTCAATCGTGGCAAGTAGCCAATCATATTGATATATTTTAAAGAAATCAATTGGTTGTATAATTTAGAATTGGAATTATTTCTATTTCTAAAATCTATTCCTGCATAAATTGTAAATGGAGACATAATCATTCCTCTGCGTTTAGAATCAACCAAATTCATCTTACTTACAATACTATCTTTTTGTCTGGTAAACCAAGAACCGAAGCGCAAATCTGATGCATTAATTTGCACAGCCATTAAGTTTAATGGCTTAGAATCCTGATAGCTATCAGGAGTTAGCCCTTCGCCGTTTGCATTCCATACAGCGTCTTTGCTGGTAACATTCACATCTGAAAAACTGTAAAACCCGAAATTTTGCAATTTCAATTCAATGTTCGTCAATATTCCACCAGCTTGATAAATAGATTTTGTTAAATCTAATCCTGCTTGCAATCCATACCCATTTCCACCAAAAGAATATCCAGTAGAAGCAAAATACCCACTTCCAGATAAATCAACCTTATCGCCCAATTGATCACTTGTTAACTTAATATCTTTGGTTGAAATTCGAGTATAAGACAAGCATTGTCCGAACTGAATACTTGGATTTACAGTAAATCCAAAGAATTTCGACTTAGTTTTAAATACAAATCGAAGTACTCTATTTCTCCAAGATTCAATTTCATTATTATCGGCATTTAATGTTTGACCCAAATAATTGGTATTTCCTTGAAAAAACATCCGGAAAGCATCTTGGGTAAAATTTGCCCCTAGCACATCTTGAATTAGCAATTCAACCGTTTTTAAGGATATGTTTTTATTACTTTCGATACCAATTATTGGATAAAGCGTTAAACGATACTCTTGGCTTGCTCCCATTCGATTTGAGCTACTTAATAAAGACTGATAAGCATTCATACTTTCAGGAGATATGTAACCTCCAAATGCAAATTTAGACACCATAGAAAGAGGTACTGCGTTTGACCCAGATTCGATATCAAATGATGCTATTGGCATTACCATTGATACATTATTGCTTATAACCGGTTCGAGATTAGTTCTAATTGGGAAACCTATTTTAGCTTTACCCAATGAATCATTCAATCCAAGTAATTGATAAACAGGTAAAAGACCAACCAATAAAACAAGTTTAATTCCTAGCTTCATACTCAAATTGAATTCTAGATTTTACTTTCAACTTACTGGTATTAAAAAGTCGTTGCATTTTGCCATTGCCTTTCACTTTCATTTTCAAAGCCACATAACCCGCTGTTTTTAACATACCCACTTTTTCTCTCGGCAATTTTATTACCATCATAGAATTATTCGCTTTTACAGGATAACCATTAGCATCTACATCACCCGCCAAAATTCCAGAAACGGGCTCAACATTCAAAAACCCTAATGATTTATATTGGTTATCAAGCATCTCTACTTCAATTCCAAAATCCATAGGGAATGAATTTGTCATATCTAAGAACAAAGTAGCACTTTTTATCCGCTCCATTGCACCAATATTACTCAAATTCAAACCTTGTGTGTCCCTCAAAACAAAACCACCAAAAGCAAATGTTGCAGGCGCTTGAACCCTCATAATTACATCTAACCGCGAATTGTCAAACACAAAATCCTTGTAATTATTGACATTGCCATTGGGTGAAATTTCAGTTTCCAAGTCATAATTTAATTTCTGAGGGAGATTTTCTAAAAAGGACTTAATATTTGAATTGTTTGGATTTAAATCAACCACAGTTTCAGTATATTTATCTCTTTGAAAAATGGGCGATGTCACAAACAAATCATTCATCAGTGGATTCGCACTTAACGCCACTTTACTGTTAGTAAAAACATTTTCACCTTCCAATGAATGTAATTTGAATCTACCATCAGTACCAATGCTGTTTCTCAATACAAATGAAACATTGATGTCTTTTACCTTTAAATCTCCGTCTAAGCCCTTAAATAAACTAAAATCTGTTACTTTTGGACCTGTTCTACTCAAAGAATTACCCAAATAACCAATGGCATATTCTGGTTTTAGACCTTCAATACGATATGTAAGCTTGATACTGTCTTTTAAACTTACAGCCAGCTTTCTTCCGCTACTGTCAAGTGTAACTCTTAAAATTTGATGGAAAGTATTTACAGTATCATTTGTTAATGGATCTTTCCCTCTAAAATCCAACAAATACCCCGACATATCATATATCTGCTGGGTTGTTGCAACGCCATTTCCTACTGATCCTGGCATTTTGAGTTCTTGATAAAAAGGTTTGCCATCTTTCATTGCTCCTGGCAAAGAAAGAACCATAGACATATTTTCTTGAATTGTGCTTTCTACTTTAATTCTCAATTGACCAGAAGCCACCTTGAAATACTTTACCTCAGCACCACCCATGTAAAGCGTTAAACCTTCATCCTGATCAATTACATTTTGGGTTGGAAATGCGGCAATTGCGTTTCTAGGCCTTAAATTGCGAACAGATAACTTCACATTAATACCCTTACTGGCATCAATTAAAACCAAACCACCACTTGCCTCTGTTATAAGTTTTTTAATTGTTCCCTTTAATGTCTTAGTAACGGTTTTATTTCTTAAATCAATGGTTTTTATTGCAATTCCACCATTTTTATTGATATTTTTAAAAGAATCAAGCGCTACAACAGTATTGTCACCCGCATTTGTTAATTCAAACACAATTAATGAAATATTTACAGGCAAACCATTGGTGATTGATATATCTAAATAACCCGTATCTAATGTTGCAGTTTCAAAAAACGCACTAGCATCAATATCGGTAGGTTCTAAATTAGACTGTACTTGTGCTGGAATATCAGCAGTTTGTCCATTTAAAATTTTAAACAATGGATTAATTTGCCCCAAAGTGATGTTGTTTTCAATAGTTCTATCGCTTAGTTTTAGTTTTCTTAAACTAAAAAAGGCATCAATTCCAGTATCTGTAGCCTGCAAATCATTGATTTTGTATCTATAAATTAGATTTTCATAATTCAATAAATAACTGCTATCTGTCAATGTTGGCTTTAAATATCGCGTATCAACATTGTCAAGCGACATTTCAGTTTGAAATAATGGCAGTGTTGAATTGACGTCCCAACTTGTTTGCTCTCTAGAACATGCAATAAACAGCATTGCAGAAATGATGAATATATTTACCTTTTTAAAAATCATTTAATGCGCAATTTACATTTTATTTGGCGAGTCCCCAACCAAATTGAGTGCCTAACAAACTTTTACCACCAAAAATCATTATCCCCCAAATAAAAATAGAGATAATCATATAAGTTACTATTTTGGGTCTGTTGTGAATAAACGTTATTGCCAATAAACAACCAACGGTTAAACTAATGACCACTGGCGCCAAGAAAGCAACCAATGGCAATCCACCATTCTTTCTGATTTTCACCAAAAATCGATTCTTTTTAGTGAAAACTAAAGGTTTTTTATATTTATCGCCTTGTCTTCTAATTTTACGCTCTCTAAAAAACCGGGTTAATTCAGTTCCGCCATAAACATATATTAAAACTGAAATACCTGAACCTATGGTGGTTGAAAGGAATCCTTCAATCGGATTCAGCCACTTTAAAGCAAAGGTTACACCAATTAAATACTTGATAATTGATAAACCCACAGTGCCTAAAACCTTAAAAATTAATTCCATTTTTTACAATTTACGCAATTTATGGCAATTTTTTCTAGAAATCGGCACCTCATAAAAGATAATACCTCAAAAATTATACGCAAATTTGCAAATCAAATTGAAAAAACAATTTAAACATATCTTATTTGTGGTTTGTGTGCTCACACTTTTTATTCATAAAGTTGATGCGCAAATTTTTCCAAACTCCCAAGGTTCTATGCTAGAGCCCAAGAGCGCAGACACCGCTAGTATGAAAAGAGATTCAATTGAAATGGCCAATAAGCCAAAAAAACTGCGTGCTTATCCCAAATCTCAGTTGGCAAATTCAATTTGGCAAATGAGGGATACTATGCACCAGTCAGACTCCACTTTTTCTAATTTTCACCGTTACTCGCCGTCAAGTAAACAAATTATTCCGAGTGCAAATCTCGGTGTAATTGGTTCACCAGAGAAACTTTTAGCCATACAACCTTTTAAGAATTCCGGCATCCAAATAGGATTCCAACAGTTTCCATTACAAGGCAAAAATCCCGAGAATTTTGAATTTCATAAAGTATCGCAACCCTATACCAATGTAAAGTATTTACAAGGCTCAGGCGGTATTATTGGATTAGATATTTTGCATACTCAAAATTTATCTGCCACATGGAATGTGACAATTGATTACAGCAGTATTTTGAATGAGGATATGTACACCCCAAAAGTGGCACTTCAACAAAACTTAAATCGAAACACAATTTTAGGCAGTAATTTCACTTCAAAATCTGGTAAATACGAGCAACAGATTGTTTTCTCTTGGAATAGAAACCGCAGGCTTGAAAATGGGGGACTTAAAACGGATAGCTTGTTCTATGGACCAAATTTTCAGGCATCGAATTCAATTCAACAACGTTTATTTGGAAACTACTATCCTAATTTAACAAATGCAAAATCATTTTGGGCACAAACAGACCACAGATTTAAGCATCGCTATTTTTTCGATTCATCCAAAACATTTGGAATTTCGCAAAGTTTACGTTTTCAAAAAGTAAGATTTCAATACACAGACAAAACTAGAGACACCACATTTTATGGCAATGAATACAATTTCACCAAAAATAAAATTGCAGATAGTACGTCCTATAATCTATTTGAACACAAAATAGGGGTTAATTTTCAAAAAACTTTCTCATCGTTAACAGCCAACCTGCAAGTAAATCATGTTTTTCAATATTTAGATTATCAATATGATACATTTTTAACCAAAGTAAAAAGTTACTCCATAAATACACAAGGTTTTGAAGGTGTTATAAACACCAAATACAAGAGTTGGCAAATATTTGCAGAAGCAAATTTGTTTGTTTTAGGTTATGCTCAAAAAGCATTTTTATTAAACGCAGAATTGAAAAAAAGTTTCAGTAACGAATATTTTTTAACGCTGAGAGGACAAATTTCCAATCAACCCGTAGCGCAATATTTATCAACTTTCACAAACAATCATTACCATTTTTCGGCGGATAGCCTTCGCGCAACGCCTAGTAATCCTAATTTTACGCAACAACAATTTGCAAGTATAAATATTGTTAAAAAAGGGAAGTTTTTATGGGGAAACATGGGATTAACGTTGGGTAGTTTACAAAACGACTATATTGGCATAAACACCGCCATCCCTCAAAAAATAGACATTGTAAATTATGTTCAATTTTCAACGGATGTTTCTTTGAAAATCGGTCATTTCATTTTCCAAGAACAGGTATTTTTACAGATAAATCAAAATAAAGAATTGGCAAATTACGGATTACCGAAATTGAATGCACGTTCTGCCATTTTCTATCAAAATGAAGCCTTTGATCAGGCTTTATTATTTAGAATTGGTATTGAGGGAACTTACACGTCGCAATATATGCAAATCAATTACAGACCAGATGCTGGCGCATTTTATTGGAATACCAATAACTTAAATCCTTTAGGAAATTATCCGATATTCGACGTATTTATAAGTGGCAGAATTCAAACGGTTGATCTATTCTTAAAATACGAACACTTAAATGAATGGCTCATTGTTCCTAGTGTTAATAAACGATACGAACAAGTTTATAAATACCCAATTGAACCCTACCGTTTAAGATTTGGATTCAATTGGAGATTCTGGAATTAATGCGCTTCTAACCAGTTATTTCCAACACCGGTTTCCACCAAAATTGGAACATCTAATTGCATTGCCGATTCCATCAATTCTTTTACTTTAGATTGAACTATTTCTATTTCATTTTTAGGGACATCGAACAACAATTCATCATGCACTTGCAACATCATTTTGGTTTGCAAGGTGGTTGATTTCAACCAATTTTGAATATTAATCATGGCAATTTTAATCATATCGGCTGCACTTCCTTGAATTGGCGCATTGATTGCATTTCGTTCCGCAAAACCTCTTACCACAGCATTTTTGCTATTGATATCTCTCAAATTGCGCTTTCTACCCACCAAAGTTTCTACATAGCCCAAATCACGAGCAGAATTGATGGTATTATCCATATATGATTTAATACCTGGAAACTGAACAAAGTAATTTTCAATAATTTCTTTGGCCTCAGATCTTGGAATATTTACCCTCTGGCTTAACCCAAAGGCAGAAATACCATAAATGATACCAAAATTGACTGTTTTTGCCTTTCTCCGCATTTCCTTATCTACATCAGCCAACTCAACACCCCAAACTTTGGCCGCTGTAGCCGTATGAATATCTAGACCTTGATTAAATGCTTCTATCATGGTAGCATCTTTTGAAATATGTGCAATGATTCTCAATTCTATTTGAGAATAATCTGCACTTAACAACAAATGATTTTCGTCTCTAGGAACAAACGCTTTTCTAATTTCTCTACCCAAATCAGTGCGAATTGGAATATTTTGCAAATTCGGATTTTGGCTACTCAATCTTCCAGTTGCAGCTACGGCTTGGTTAAAACTTGTATGAACCCTTCCAGTTTGATTTTTAACCAACAATGGCAAAGCATCAACGTAAGTACCTTTTAGCTTCTGCAAAGTTCTGAAATTCATGATATATTCAATAATTTCATGTTTACCCATCAACGACACAAGCGTTTCCTCGTCGGTTTGATATTGGCCTGTTTTTGTTTTCTTTGGCTTATCTGACAATTTCAACCTTTCAAACAATACAGCACCAACTTGCTGTGGCGAAGAAATATTAAATTGCATTCCCGCACTTTCAAATATTTTTGTTTGTAATTCCAAAGCCGAAGATTGCAATTCTTTGCTATATGCATTTAGGAAATCCGTATCAATTTTCACACCCTCTGATTCCATTTCCATAAGTACTTCAACCAAAGGAATTTCAATATCGTT
The DNA here is from genome assembly GCA_947487175.1 of Flavobacteriales bacterium. Taxonomy (GTDB): domain Bacteria; phylum Bacteroidota; class Bacteroidia; order NS11-12g; family UBA955; genus VMCP01. Next base: position 31,662 of record CANKVM010000003.1, read on the forward strand.
AAAAACAGAGTTTAGGCCTCTATCCTCTATTTCAACCTTCAATTTTTGTTTCAATTGAAGCGTAACATCGGTATCTTCAGCTGCATATTCAGCAATTTTTTCTATGTCAACATCCGACATGTTGCCTTGCATTTTGCCTTTTTTACCAATTAATGTTTCAATACTAATTGGAGAATAATTCAAATAATGCTCACTTAAAACTTGCATATTATGGCGTTGGTCTGGCTCTACCAAATAATGCGCCAACATGGTGTCATAAAACGGACAAACCATTTTTAGATCATATTTTTTTAGCATTGCCATATCAAATTTCAAATTCTGAGCAATTTTTAATTTATTTGAAAAAAATAAAGGTTGAAACTTTTGAAGGACATTTTTGGCTTCTTCAAAATTATTCGGCAGTGGCAAGTAAACCCCTTGGCCATTTAACCAAGAGAATGAAATACCTACGATTTCAGCAACAAACAAATCTAAATCTGTTGTTTCTGTATCAAAACAAAATTCATCCTGATTGGATAGTTCTTGAATCAATTCTTGGATTTCAGTATCTGTCAAAATGGCTTTATAACTGTGGGCTACATCTTGAATTGTTTGATAAACTGGCGCAGTAATTTCTTCTTCGTCTGATTCAGGCTGACTAAATAAATCGAACATTGAAGTTTGAGCTGGATTTGTTTTGGCAGCAGGTTTTGCTTTTGCAACAGAGGAATTGGATGTTTGTTCTTCTGATACTGTTACACCTAAAACACGTTTCAATAAGGATCTAAATTCTAATTCATGAAATACTTCGGTGATAAGTTCTGCATTTTTGGGTTTAATTTCTAATGATTCTATGTCAACATGAACTGGCACTTTGGTATCAATCGTTGCCAACCATTTACTTACCTTAGCTTGTTCAGAAAACTCTTCAAATTTTTCTTTCATCTTGCCTTTTAATTCATGGGTATGGGCCAAAATATTTTCCATTGTACCATATTCTTGAATTAATTTTTTGGCAGTTTTTTCGCCAACACCCGGAACACCAGGAATATTATCTGCGGCATCGCCCCACAATCCCAAAATGTCAATTACCTGATCAACCCTTTCAATTTCCCACTTTTTTAGGATTTCATTCACCCCCAAAATTTCATCAGGATTGCCCATTCTGCCAGGTTTATAAATATGAACCCTCTCTTTTACCAATTGCCCAAAATCTTTGTCGGGGGTCATCATAAACACATCCATATTTTCAGCTTGCCAAGCCAATGTTCCAATGATGTCGTCAGCTTCATATCCATCCATCGAAATCACCTGAATATTAAAGCCATTCAAAATTTTAACAATATAAGGCAAGCTTTTTCTTAGGTCTTCTGGCATTGGATCTCTGTGTGCCTTATATTTTTCGTACTCAATATGTCGTTGAGTAGGTTTGTCTGTATCAAAAACCACAGCAATATGAGTGGGTTTTTGTTTATTAAGAATGTCTAACAAAGTATTTGTAAAACCTAACATGGCACTTGCATTTATTCCAGTGCTTGTAATTCTTGGATTTTGGCTAAACGCAAAAAAGGCCCGATAAACGAGGGCCATACCATCTAATAAAAACAATTTCCGCTCTTGCATATGAGGTAGCAAGTTAAGAAATTTTTTGCCTAAAATTTGATTTATTTATTGCTTTTTTACAAATCCAAGTGATGCTCCATTGATACAATATCTCAAACCCGTAGGTTGATTATATCCATCATTAAAAACATGTCCCAAATGACCTCCACAATTCGCACAAACCACTTCAACTCTTGTCATTCCGTAAGCTGTATCAAGAATTTCTTTCACTTTTGATTTATCAATAGATTGATAAAAACTTGGCCATCCACAGCCTGCGTCGAATTTTGTATTGCTTGAAAACAATTCGGAATTACAACCTTTACAAACATAAGTGCCAGAATCCCAAAGCGTTTCATATTCACTTGAATATGGTTTTTCCGTTCCTTTTTCCCTCATGACATTAAAAGAAAAGTCACCTAAAATTGCTTTCCACTCATTATCTGTTTTCTCTATTGGAAATTTATTGCTATCCTGCTCCATATTTGTTTTTTTGTTTTTAGAAATGGACGAACATCCAACGAAATAAAACACGATTGCCAATATTACCCATTTCATATTTGTTTAACAATATAATGGTTTGATTGTTTTATAAATGATTCAAATCCTTGAACTTTGCCTTGTGAATTTCTTCGGACATTACTTTTTAGATCAAATACCCAATAATCCGAAACATAATTTTGGAATATTAACTCCCGATTTGCTCAGAAATTTCACAGCAAATCTTTATGATAAAAATTTATTGCATCACTTAAAAGATAGCGATTGGCAAACAGGAGTAATAAAGCACTTCGAAAGAGACAAACATTTTCATCAGTCTGTATTTTTCAAAGAAACATACGAATCATGTCATAAAATAACCAAGAATACATTTCAAAAAACCGGCATCCCAAGATTTTACTTTGCACTCCACGTATTGATTGAAATGATTTTAGATAAGGTTCTTATTAGTGAAGATGAAAGTAAACTTTACGAATTTTATGAGCAATTGGAATTATGCAAAAATGAAATTCCAAATTTACTAGAACAGATCAACCACCAAAATCCCAATCTTTTTTTAGAACGTTATAACCGTTTTTTAGAATCAAAGTACTTATTTAAGTACCTAAATAAGTCAGGAATTGTATATGGTTTAAATAGAATTTACATTCAAGTGAATGCGTATCAACTTGAATGGAATGAAGAACAAAAAAACGAATTAGAAAAACTTGTTTCAATTATTGAATTAGCAATTCGGGAAAACATTACAAAGTTGAATTCCTAAAAAGCGTATAAATCAAAAACAAAAGAGTCATTATATGTAAAAACTCTTTCCATTTCCTCCATTTATTTCCCTCATAAAAACTAGAAATAAATATTGAAACTGGAATTGATGCAACAATAAAATAGTGTGAGTAATCCTTAAATCTGATAAAAAAGATTGAAAGCACATAGAATCCAAAAATCAACATTGCCAATTTACTACGCCTGGTATCAACATTTGATCTAAAATAATTGCCAACAATTTGCAATACTCCAACAAATACAAAAATCAACACCACAAACAACAACAAAATTTCAGGACCATCTTTGAGCCAATGGAAGTCTAAAGTCTTATTTTTAATTACCCAAAATTGCCAAGTATTATAAAAATCATAAGAGAAATTTGATAAATATCCAATTGCTGAAACCAAATAATAAGGCATGATTAATCCAAATAAAATAGCAAATATATCCAATGGCAAAATGGTTTTAAAAAAAATGACTGCAAAAATTAAAAAGATGATTATCCAATAATGTTCAGCAATGCACAAAGCACTAATTCCAAAAAAAAGCGAACTTAAAAAAAGCCATCGTCTGTGATAATTATTCTTGATATAAAGGTAAAAATATGTTAATCCTATTAATACAAAAATATTTCCTACCTGCACATTTGACAGGTAAAAATTCTCTAAAAAACATGAATTTACAATTGCAAAAAAATACAAAATAACATATCCGGGCTTTTCAACAATATTGTACTCCCAACATAACTTATTGACAATTAATCCTTCAATAATTACAATTATAAATGAAAGAACAAAAGACAACCATCGTACCGAATTTATTTCATTGATAAAAGTAGATAATATTCCTGTATTTAAAGTAGTACTTGGTTGATATTTTGTAACAAAATAAATGGGAATTCGAATGAACATGATTACCAAAATAACCAACGTCAAAGAACCAATTTTATTATCAAAAAACTTCCTAATCATTGCCTGTTAACTGCATCCAAAACCATTGTTTATCGCGGAACAAAGGTACCGTAAATGTACAATAATCCATCTCTTTTCCATCAAATGGAACCGCCAAATTATAGAAATTATCACTATTCATGATAACTTTTTTCACAATTTGGAAATTCGGTTGAATGCAATAATCCAAAATCTGATTTTTTCTGGCTATATCATCATTAAAAATGACATGAATTCCATCTTTACATACATAGCTTCCAAAACCTAGTAAATAGGCATTTGAAATTGTAGCTGATTGATCTTTTTTGATTGAAACACAACTATCCAATGCAAAATCTTTATTCATGAATAAACCAAAAACATTGCCGTAATGGTAGGATATTTTTGTTGCAGTTTGTGGAATTCCATTTACATAGTAAGTTTCCAATTGTCGGAGTTCATTAAATTGCTCTAACAAAAATAACTTGTTCCCATTCGCATTCAAAATCAAACGTCTCAAATATAAATTTCTAGGCAGTTCTTTCCTTTTATTGTTTTTAATTTCTAAAATTTGATCAATTGTACTTTGCTGAAATTCATAATCAAAATAATTTTTTTGAGGGAAATTCACACTTGAAATTACCTGATCAAAACATCCAATTACATCCATTCCGTTTGCATTTGAATAAAGACCACTTATATGCCAATCCTGCTTTATCGGATCTACAGTTAAAATTGAATGCATGTATGTTCCATTATGCAAGTTTAATTTAAAAATATCACTCACTTTTTCAGAAAAAGCACAAAGATGTAACTCCTGATTTTTTGTAGATTTAGACCCAAACTCTCTCGGTAAATTCGCCAAAATAGCACCGACAAATTTTGCACTATCAGACAAAGAACCTCCATCCCAAATCAAATAGTCTCTGGGTATTTTAAGCGTGTCCGAGTTTTGAAATACCCTTTCCCCTTTTAAATTATAAATATAAACACCAATCAAACTTGTATTTCTTTTAATTTCATTTATGTATCCAAAAACCCATTGCTTTCTATCTAAACTAAAATCAACCAACAAATGATCAATACTTATGTTGGGCAATTCGAAACTTGAAATAATCTTTGTTTCAACAATTCCATCTAAATTGTTCCCAATTTTATTTAGAAACAACCTTAAAGGCTCCTTTCTTTTTTTCAAAACACTAACCCAATAGATTCCGGAATCAGTAGTAAAAATTTTTAATACATAAACCTTTCTCGCCAATTCAAAAAATCGATCCTCAATAAAACCCAAATCATTGTCATAACGCTCTATACTAAAGCCACCCACCAAATTTTCTCTGGCATAATTTAAAAAATAATTGCCAAAATCATTCTGCCCAATGGGTCTATGGTACAAACTATTTTTTTGATTTAATTGCGATTTATTCGACAAAATATACTGTTGTGCATTTACTTCCAAACTCAACAAAAAAAGGGAAATTACCAATAGTATTTTGCGCATATCCCTCAAAATTCGATTTCAAACACCACATTCGCAAATACAATCGTAATTTTGTACTCTAATTTGAATTATTTTGATAGAAAACGAAAAACCTCAAGAAATTGCCATTATTGTGGGAGTACAATCTCAAAGGCAAGAATTGCCAGTAGATGAATATCTTGATGAACTTGAGCAATTGGTTTATACGTCGGGAGCAAAAAGCATTAAAAGATTTACCCAAAAACTTGAACACCCCCACGCCAAAACCTATGTTGGAAAAGGAAAAATGCAAGAAATTGCAGAATACTGCAAAAACAACAGAATTGATATTGCAATATTTGACGATGAATTAAGCCCTGCACAAGTTAGAAATCTTGAAAAAGAAATAATTGACGTTAAAGTACTTACTAGGACACATTTGATTCTCGATATTTTTGCAAAAAATGCACAAACTGCCCAAGCCAAAACACAAGTTGAATTGGCGCAAAGTGTTTTCTTATTGCCACGACTTACCGGTATGTGGACGCATTTAAGTAAACAAAAAGGGGGTATTGGTATGAAGGGGCCCGGTGAAACTGAAATCGAAACCGACAGACGTACGCTGAGAGCAAAAATTACCCTTTTAAAAGAACGTCTACTTCATATTGAAAAAATCGGGATAACACAAAGAGCCTCTAGAGAAGGTGCCCTTAGGGCTGCACTGGTTGGATATACAAACGTTGGTAAAAGTACAATCATGAACTTATTAAGTCGTTCTGATGTATTGGTTGAAGACAAATTTTTTGCCACTTTAGATTCTACTGTGCGTAAAATTGTATTGCCTAATCCTTTAGAAGAAGGCCAAAATGTTCCAATTTTGTTAAGTGATACAGTAGGATTTATTAGAAAACTACCTACTCTTCTGGTAGAAAGTTTCAAAAGCACTTTGGCAGAAGCATTGGAAGCCGATTTATTGATACATGTTGTTGATATTAGTAATCCAAATTACGAAAAACAAATGCAATCTGTAAAAGAAACACTGCATAGCATTGGTGCTTCCGATAAACCAGAATTAATTGTTTTTAATAAAGTTGATGCTTTTAAGGGACATGACGACGATTTCTTTGTTGGAACAACAGGTTTAACTATTGAGCAATTTGAAAAAAGCTGGATGGCGAAAGAAAATGCTCCTGCCGTATTTATTTCAGCAACCAATAAAACCAATGTAGACCGATTAAGAGATTCAGTAGTTACCGAATTGTTAAAAGTTCGTACACCCGGATATTGATTTTTTAAACTTCTATAACATAAAAAGAGCGGCACTTGCCGCTCTTTTTATAATTCGTCTTCGTTGAAGAAATAATCATCATCCGTAGGATAATCACTCCAGATTTCTTCGATACTCTCATAAGGTTCCCCATCATCTTCCAATTCTTGAAGATTTTCGATAACCTCTAAAGGAGCGCCCGAACGAATTCCATAGTCAATTAATTCATCTTTCGTTGCTGGCCATGGAGCGTCGTCCAAATAACCAACCAATTCAAGTGTCCAATACATAAGCTTTATTTATTAAGTTTTAATTTAGCGCGAAAATATATTTTTATTTGTATAAAACAACACCATTTTTGTAATCATTTTATTATGCACCCAGATTGGCAAGACAAACTTCATCTTTATTGTGAACAAAATAGCAGTCCAGAACAGCAATATCTGAAAGATGTTACTGCTTTTACATGGCGAAACATGTTAAATGCCAGACAATTAAGTGGAAAACTTCAAGGACAGCTATTGTCTATGTTGGTTGCGCTAAAAAATCCCCAATGTATTTTAGAAATAGGAACATTTACGGGGTATGCAACGGCCTGTTTAACCGAAAATGCATCTCAAGAAACACAAATTCATACCATTGAAGCCGATCTTGAGACCGCTTTTAAAACAAAATCATTCTGGAAAAACTATAATTTCATGAATAAAGTACAATTTCACGAAGGCCCAGCACTTGAAATTTTGCCCCCATTAAATTTAAATCCCGATTTTATTTTTGTTGATGCCGACAAGCATAATTATATCAATTACTTCAATATGTGCTTTCCAATATTACAAAAGGGCGGAATTATGCTTTTTGACAATACACTTTGGAGCGGAAAAGTTTTAGATAACGAATTCATACAAAATGACAAAGACACAAAAAATATGCATGCCTTTAACCAAGAGATTGCAAAATGTACAAATTGGAAGACGCTTTTGTTGCCTATTCGCGATGGATTAACCGCAATAATTAAAAATTAACCGCGCAACTTATCGAGCAAATTGCTCAAAATTACAGCTTCCTCTTCCGTTATGGTAGCAACTTTTTCATTAAATTCAATCATAATTGGATCGATTAAATTCAACATTTTTAACCCATCCTCGGTAATTCTGATGTTCATTTTGCGCCTATTGCCATCATCGATACAACGATCAATCAGATTACGCTTTAATAATCTGTCGCACAACCTGGTTAAATCAGGGTTTTTATCTAACATTACCGCTTTTATATCGGAGGGATTTAATGACTCAGGATATTTACCTCTAAGAATACGCAATACATTATATTGCTGAGGAGTTAAATTGTGGTTCTTGAAAACATCGCGAAGGTGATTACTCAGCCATCCATCGGTGAACATGATATTTACAACGGCTTTATGAACTGCCGATGTAAATTTATCTTGTTTTAACTCTTCTTCAATTTTCACTACGATACAAATTAAATACTAAATAATTATAAATATAGTATCTCATTCAATCATTAATGATTATTACCTTTGCATTGTGAATATTTCTTTTCAAAATAGCCTCGAATACGCGAATGATTGCGACAAAAACGATACACTAGCAAAGTTTAGAGATCAATACATCTTTCCAGTGAATGAAAAAAATGAAAGCCAAATTTATTTTTGTGGTAATTCACTTGGGTTACAACCTAAAACGGCGAAAGAAGCCATAAATATTGAATTAGAAGATTGGGGTAAATGGGGTGTTGAGGGACATTTTCACGGCAGAAAACCTTGGTTTCATTATCATAAATTCCTAACTGAACATGCTGCCGAAGTGGTTGGAGCAAAACCTATTGAGGTTGTTGTGATGAACCAATTAACTGTCAATTTGCATTTATTGATGGTGAGTTTTTACCGTCCCTCAAAAGAAAAATATAAAATAATTATGGAAGCTGGCGCCTTCCCTTCTGACATGTACGCCATTGAAAGTCAGGTAAAACACCATGGCTTCAATTATAATGATGCAGTGATTGAGTTGACTCCACGAGAGGGTGAATATACATTAAGAACCGAAGATATTTTAAAAGCAATTGACGACAATGCATCTGAATTGGCATTGGTTTTCTTTAGCGGTGTACAATATTATACTGGTCAGTATTTCAATATTCCAGAAATAACTAAAAAAGCCCATGAAGTTGGTGCCATTGCAGGATTTGATTTGGCACATGCAGCTGGGAATTTGAATTTGAAACTCCACGATTGGGATGTAGATTTTGCTGCTTGGTGTTCGTATAAATATTTAAACAGTGGACCAGGTAATGTTTCGGGCATTTATATTCACGAAAAACACTGCACAAATCCAGAAACTCCTAGATTTTCAGGATGGTGGGGATATCAAGAAAACAAAAGATTTTTAATGGAAAAAGGATACGTTCCTGAAAATGGTGCAGCAGGTTGGCAATTGTCAAATGCGCCCGTATTTGGAATGGCAGTTCATTTGGCTTCACTTGAATTATTTCATCAGGCAGGCATTGATAACCTAAGAAATAAAAGCATTGTTTTAACAAACTATTTAGAATTTATTCTTGAAGATGCAAAAAGTCAGAATGCCAATTTGTCATTTGAGATAATAACTCCAAAGAATGAACGTGGTGCGCAACTTTCGTTGCTAACAGATTCAACTGGAAAAGCTCTTTTTGACCATCTGCTTCATCACAATATCATTGCAGATTGGAGAGAGCCTAATGTGATAAGAATTGCGCCAACGCCTATGTATAACTCATTTTTAGATGTTTATTTGTTGGGAAAAGCAATGATCTCTTTTTCAAATCAATAGTTGCCATTTTGAGAATACTTTTCAAGTTCAAACTGCCATTTTATCAGTTCCATCAATTTTTTTCTGTTTCCTGTCGCCTTTTTTATTTCAATTGTTTGTAAAATTGTAGTTTTGTAGCCAATTCGTATTTTGGTGCGATTATTGAAACAACAAATTATATTTTAGAATGACCGAAGAACGCAAAACCCCTGAAAATAAGCCAAGTGGCCGAAAATTTAATTATTATTGGATATACGGTATTTTATTTATTGTTTTTCTAGCCTTAAGTTTCCTCCCTAAAGGATCTGGACAAGTAACAAGTTGGAACGAAGTTAGAGACATGGCCATCAAAGGCGATGTTAAAAAATTGGTTCTAGTAAATGACCGTATGGTTGAAGTATTTTTAACTCAAGAAGCTTCCCAACAAAAAAGTTATTCAAACGCTCAGAAAAAGGATGATCTTTTTGGCCAAACCGAACCAAATTTTAGTTTCGAAATTGAAAAAGGATTCTTTAACAATGAATTTCAAGAATTAAAAAGTGATATTGTTAAAGCAGGTAAAAATCCAAACGATTTAACCGTTCAATTTGTAAGTCAAAGTGATATTTTTGGTCAACTTTTTCAATGGATATTCTTTATTGCTATTTTCTTGGTTTTCTGGAACCTTATGTTCAAGAAAATGGGAGGCGGCGGAGGCGGAGGAGGCCCTAATATATTCAGTATTGGACGTTCAAAAGCTCAATTATATGACAAAGACACCAAAGTAAATATTTCATTTAAAGATGTTGCTGGATTAGAGGAAGCCAAAGAGGAAGTGATGGAAATCGTTGATTTTCTGAAAAATCCAAAAAAATATACTGATTTAGGTGGTAAAATCCCAAAAGGCGCCCTTCTTGTTGGCCCTCCGGGTACAGGTAAAACTTTATTAGCCAAAGCCGTTGCTGGTGAAGCAGGTGTGCCATTTTTCTCTTTGTCAGGTTCTGATTTCGTAGAAATGTTTGTTGGTGTTGGAGCAAGTCGTGTGCGTGACCTTTTCAAACAAGCTAAAGAAAAAGCACCTGCCATTATTTTTATCGATGAAATTGATGCAATTGGTAGAGCAAGAGGAAAAAATTTAATACAAAACTCTAACGATGAACGTGAAAACACATTGAACCAACTTCTTTCCGAAATGGATGGATTTGGAACAGATTCTGGTGTTATCATTCTTGCCGCTACAAACCGTGCCGACATTCTTGATAGCGCGTTAATGCGTCCAGGTCGTTTCGACAGACAAATTAGTGTTGACAGACCAGACATCGTTGGTAGAGAGCAAATTTTCAAAGTGCATCTTAAACCATTAACCAAACTAAATGCAGATGTTGATGTGCATAGATTGGCCGCTCAAACTCCTGGTTTTGCCGGTGCTGAAATTGCAAATGTATGTAACGAGGCCGCATTGATTGCAGCCCGCCATGGTAAAGATCAAGTTACAATGAAAGATTTCCAAGATGCTATTGATAGAGTTATCGGCGGATTGGAAAAGAAAAATAAAATAATATCTCCTGAAGAAAAGAAAATTGTTGCCTATCATGAAGCAGGACATGCTGTTGCAGGCTGGTTCCTTGAATTTGCAGACCCTTTACTGAAGGTTTCTATTGTTCCTCGTGGTGTTGCAGCTTTGGGATATGCACAATATCTTCCAAAAGAACAGTATTTATACCGCACCGAACAATTGATTGATAGCATGTGTATGACACTTGGTGGTCGTGTGGCTGAACAAATTTTCTTTGGAAAAATTTCAACTGGAGCACAAAATGATTTGGAAAGAATTACCAAATTAGCCTATAGTATGATTACTATTTATGGTATGAGTGCCAAAGTTGGAAACGTAAGTTTTAATGATCCAACAGGCGAATATGGCTACCAACGTCCATATTCTGAGCAAACCGCTCAAATTATTGATCAAGAAGTAAGAGAATTGATTGACAGTGCTTACAAGCGAACCATGGAATTATTGAGCGAGAAAAAATCTGAGTTAGAAGCAGTGGCATTAGAATTGCTCGACAAGGAAATTATATTCAAATCAGATTTAGACAGACTTATTGGTAAACGCCCATTCGCTGAAGATGAAGATATTACAGCTACAATTGCAGCTGCCAATTTAACAGATAGCGAAAAGAACGAACCAAAGTTACCAGCAGCTGAAACTCCTGTTACAATTGAACCTGCTAACGAATCTGAAGTAGATGAAAACAATGTAAACACTTCTGAAAAATCTAATACTGACACAACTGAAGAAACAACTGCTACTTCAGAAGAATCGAATAAACCCGAATAACATCATTTAACTTATATAAAAAAGAGGTGCAATTGGTCTATTGCACCTCTTTTTTATTATTCACATCAATATCTTAACCCGTCTAATCCGTCTAACCTAGATTATGATCCCAACTCTTGCAATTGAATTAGCTTGGCATACAATCCACCTTTTGCTATCAATTCTTGGTGTTTACCAATTTCAATGATTTTACCCTTTTCCAATACAACTATTTTATCAGCATGCATCACCGTACTCAATCTATGTGCCACTACCAGGCTCGTACGATTGCGCATAAGGCTCTCTAAGGCCATTTGAACAGCCTTTTCGCTCTGAGAGTCCAAAGCGGATGTTGCTTCGTCTAAAATTAAAATTTCAGGGTCTTTTAACAATGCACGCGCAATAGATAGTCTTTGCTTTTGTCCACCGCTTAATTTTCCGCCTCGTTCACCAATTTCAGACTCGTATCCTTTTTCCATTTCCATAATGAAATCATGGGCATAAGCCGCTTTGGCAGCAGATTCAACTTGTTCCATTGTCAGTTCAGGCCTGCCTAACGCAATATTATTTCGAATCGTATCATTGAATAAAATACTCTCCTGATTTACTATACCAACCAATTGTCTTAAATCTTCTTGATTGAACTCACGAATATCAATTCCGTCAAGCAAAATTGCACCCGAAGAAACATCGTAAAATCTGGCTATCAAATCTGTAATGGTGGTTTTACCCGCACCTGAAGGTCCAACAAATGCAATTGTTTCACCTTTATTTATTTTGAGGGACACATTGCTAAGTACCTCACTTCCCTCGAGGTAAGAAAATCCAACATTGGCTAATTCCAAGGTACTTTCAAATTTAGGAGTTTTGGGATTTTTAGGATCTTCAACCACAACAGGGGCCGTAACCAAATCTTGAATTCTATCCAAGCTCGCCATTCCCTTCTGTGCGGCATATAAAGCATTTGAAAAACCTTTAAACGGAGGAATAAGTTGACTAAAAATAGTAAAATAACCCAAAAAGAATTCTGGATCCAATTCACCACTAAACACCATTTTTCCGCCTAACCACAAAAGCAGTGCAGAAACCGTAATACCTATTGTTTCACTCACCGGCGATGATAAATCATATCTGCGTTGAACTGAAATGTTATTTTTGGTATAATCTAAATCCTGATCACTGTATCTGTTAAAGAAAAACTTTGAAGCATTAAACGCCTTAATAACCCGAATTCCGCCAAGAGTTTCCTCAAAAGAACTCATTACCCTGCCTAACAATTGTTGATTTTTACCCGACTTTCTGCGTAATGACCTACCAATCAAAGCAATGATAACAGCTGTAATTGGCAAAAACAAAAGTATATATAGGGTTAATTTAGCAGAAAGCACAACCAATGCCAACATGAAAATAATTATGTTCAATGGCTGAAAATAAAGTGCCTCTAATGAAACCATCAAAGCAAATTCAATCTCTTTAATATCATTGCTCATCTTCGAAATCAAATCGCCTTTTCTTTCATTATTAAAATAGGCAATTGGCAGATTCAAACATTTCTCATATATATCCAATCTCATTTGTCTGATGCTCTTATTTCTAATTAGCACCATGTAATTCATTGCGGTAAAACGAGCAGCATTTTTAAATAAAGTTACAATAACCAAACCTATACTCAAATAAGCCAAAGCAGTATATGGATCGCCTTTGGCCATTGCACCAAACCAATCAATAAAAGATTGATAAAGTCCAGCAAACCATTTTCCAACGTCTTTTTGATTTACATGCAAATCAGATATTTGTTGATCTTTACTGAATAAAAATTTCAGCACAGGCATGATCAACAACAATGTAATTAAGTTGAATAATATGTAAAACAGATTAAATAAGAAATTTAAAAAGATTAATCCCTTATAATCTGCAGCATACTTAAGAAATTTTAATACAGCTTTCAAATTGTTGCAAAATTACGGAATATTCTGATTGTTTTAATCAGTTCATTTATGCGACTAAATTGCATAAAAAAGGCCCAAGTTGAAACTTGGGCCTTTCTAATTTTGCCATCCATATGGCAATTGATTATAATTTATTTAACAAATAATCTATCAACGAATGATTGACCAGCTAAATTGGTAATTCTAACAAATAACATTCCTTTAAAATTATCCAATTGTACATTCAATTCTGAATTTGAGAAATTTGTATTTTTAAAGCTTTTCACAATTCTTCCAGACAAATCAATAAACTCAACTTTTACAATATTTTGTGCATTGTTAAAGTTTATAGTTTCAACAGCCGGATTAGGATACATTTTGAAATTTCCTTGTGAGAAATCCTTAACTGCACTTGCTTCATTGTCCTTAATGGTTAAGATCATCAATGAGTCCTTTCCATAAGCACCTGGGCCTTTAATATTGCGGATTGCAAACGTTAGGAACAAATCTCCCTGATAAATCAAATCATCAGTAATGTTTGTTTTGACACTGAAATAGTTATTATTTTTTGTTACAATGATTGTTTTGTTTGCAAAGTCATAATCTGCAGGACTTGCAGCTGTACCACCAAGACAAACAACGTCAAATGTGAAATTCTCATCCGATGGAAAAACTGAAATATCCATTTTGAAAGAATCAGCCAATTCAAAAACAGAATCTTTACCATTCATAAATTTCACAGTTGGCAAACTAGAAACAGAAATATCTGAAATTTTACGAGGCGTTAAATAGTATTTTGTTGTGAATGGAGATGTTGCATCCATTTGCGTTCCAATACCAATAACATTGATGTATCCTGTAGGAGTTGCCATTCCAGATATATTGGTTTCTGCATCAATATTCAAAGTATCAACATTACCAGAAGTACTAATTACCCTTACAAATTTATTTGTATTTGCACTTAAAGCAGTTGTTGGCCATTCTGCAATATCAACCAATTTTACTCTATTCAACTGAACCAATTTAGACTCTGTAGTTTCATTAATTTTAGTAACAGAAACTGGCGAAACCATTTTATTATTGTTTGAAATTTTAATGATGGTATCTAGTTTATCCATTTGAGCATAACCCTGATTCTGATTCACCGAACCTTGAACCATAATAGAATCACCTTCTTTTAGTGTGTAACCAAAATTATTCGTTGCCGATAGTACTCCAATTCCACCTGTATTATCCATCATAGTAAATTCTAAGCCAGTAGATTTCAAGTTAACACCGTAAACCGTACCATAAATTCTGCATTTTACATTTAAAGAATCCGCAGCTTTGTTAATTTTTGTTTGCTTGTTTATTTTTCCGATAGGATAAATCGGATAATCGTCATCTTTTATTAAAACGTTAAATGTATCAGATTTAGCAATGTAAAAATTAGACAAATTAGCCAATCCAAATTTCATATTTTCAGTAACCTCAAATATATTGTCATCAACTATTGGAATACTAATACTTAGCGTATCAGATGTAGTAGAAGTAACGTTAAAGATTTTAGATGCTGGATTAAATTTAAAGTCTCCAGGATTTTGAGCTGTACTTAATGCTGTATAGAGTCTAAAGGTAAAATCACCACCGGCATCTTTTTTATTAACCAATAGCATTTTAATATTTACAGAACCCACATTTTCTTTTACAGTTATGCCAGAACCAATAAACTTAACAGTAGATGGCCCATCATTATCCATAATTATAATTGTTCCTAATGAATCTTTAGAAATTAATCCACCTCCTGTAATTTGTCTTACTACAACAATCAATGAATCATCTTTATCAGACATTATATCATCAAAAACTTTCCCTTTGATTATAATAGAATCAGGACCAGTAGTTTTACCCAAATTGAAAGTAGTATCATTATTGTTGCTGCTCAAAGAAAATTCTGCCGGAATAAAAGTACTATCCGCTTTATATTTCACCATTAATCTTAATTTGCAAGCAGTGTTAACAGCCTTGTCAATTTTGATTTTGATCCCAACAGTACCTGCGCTTTCTTTTACTTTGATCTTAGCTGGCAAAATTGAAATATTTGCAATGTCATTATCTGTAACAGTTGCAGTATGCGCAACTTCTGTCCCAATTAAACAATTAACTGCTTGATCTAAACGTAAAACTATTGTTTCTGAACCTTCTGCAATATTGTCATCATTTAATGTAATTACTGTTGTGTCGTTTGCTGCCACACCTGGTTTGAATTTGATCACTTTAGGTTCAACTACATCGTAATCAGCGCTAGCACCTTTGGAAGCAGTACCACCAACAACATACAATCTCACAGATTGGTTGTCTGAGTTGCTATATTTCCTTGTAACATAAACATTGAATTTACCCGCACCTTCTCCAATTGTAGAAGTTCTTGTCCAAAATTCAATTTTGGGAGCAATCATCGGCGCATCATCAACCGTAAATATAATTGGGCTAGTTGCACCTCCTGAAGGATTTTTTGTATTTCTATTGTTCACACCCCAAATTGCATTTGTATCTGTATTTGCATAAATTGAAAATCCAGTAGAAGCTGATAAATTATCAATCCTCTTAACGCCTGAAGCCAAATTGTTTGGAATAATTGTACCCCAACGCCCAGATTTACCAACAACACTATCTGATAAAAATTTAACTATGCTAGAATATGATGCTCCTGAATAAGAACTATTTTCAATATTTGCAATTGACAATGGCCTTCCTGTTCCGTTCACATTATCAAACAATCCAGCAAAACTTTTTGCTGAAGCCATACTTTTACCCCAAACCGCTGTTCCAGAATTTGAGTTTGCCGTTGTACCCCATTGCAATACGGTAATTGAATCTTGACAGAAATATCTCAAAGTATCATTTGGATTGCTAATACCCAAAATAGTAACTGCCAAGTATAATTTGTTACCAGCGGTAAATCTAGAATTACCATCATTTACAACGGAAAACCATCCTTCAACAGCACCTGTCATATCACTACTCAAAGTATCACAACCACCTGTAGTTTTAAAGCTTGTGGTTGTTGCATATCTATAATTTCCTTGTGAATCAATGTATAAATTACTTCCTGAACCAATTGCTGTATCGCTGTATTGATAAAGTTCAGATGATTTCATCATTTTAACAATATACTTATATTTTGAATTTGGTGTAAAACCATCCATTCTCAATTTAGCAAAAACCGGTAAACGCGCTGTAGAACCTGATGCCATGTACTGAGGTACTTGCATTCCAGTTGTTTTAATTGATGAATATTGAGCTTTGGAAAAGCCAATTTGTAGCACCAATAACATAAATAATATCTTTTTCATTGTAATTTTTCGAATATTACAAATTTAATCAACTATTTGACATTAGCAACACTCTTATTGGCACTCGCCACATCAGGCCTCACCTATAAAGTGAATCCCAATGCCAGAACACTCACTTTAACATCCTTAAACTGATGAACTGCCCTAACACATGATTCAATGGTAGAACCAGTTGTAATAACATCATCTACAATAACAATATGCGTATAATTATCGTTAAGCTCATTCAATGCATATAAATCCTTGGTATTTTCCCAACGAGAAAATCGATTCTTTTTTGTTTGGCTTTCTGCCTCTATATCTCTTTTTAAAATATTCATATCCAAAGGAATACCTAAAGAAAGAGATAAACCTTTGGCAATCTCTTCCGATTGATTATATCCCCTTTTCTTTAATTTTTTCGGATGCATTGGTACTGGCACCAGACAATCAAAATTATTATCTATCAAATGGTTGCTTTTAAGCCAATTTCCATATTTATTACCTAAGTCATTTGCCAATATCATACCACCGTCATATTTAATGTTTTTTATCAAAGAAGCGTATTTAGAATCACTTCGGTATTTGATGTAAGCTCCCGCAGCATCTATTTTGCAACGTCCCCAAAAAGTTTTTTCAACTGGATTTTCTGTACCCAAATTATAATATCCGAATGGTATACCTCCCTCGCATTTTAAACATAAATATTGTTCATGCCCATAAATAATTTTGTTACAAACCAAACAATATCTCGGGAAAATTACATCTATAAATGAATTATATATTTCCCTCATGCTTTTATCGAATATTTCATTCATTTAAAACAACTTTTTTGCCAATTCCCCCCACGAATTGAAATAAACACCGAAATTTGTTTTTTTAAAGTATGGCATCACGACGATTTGAAGACAGAGATATTCCAAAAACCAAAATAAGCATGGGCGCAATTAAACGCGCATTTCGTTTATTTAATTACATTTCTACAACCAATAAATGGCTATTTTTATTAGGAACACTTTTTTTAGCAATTACAGCGGGTGCCTCAATTTTATTTCCAAAATTATTGGGAAATATGATGGACGGGGTCTTCGTTTATAAACAAGGTTCAGTTTCTACGGCCCCTTCAATGGATAAAATTACCCAAGTTGCAAATTGGTTTATTTATCTTTTTATCATTCAAGCCGTATTCAGTTTCTTGCGAATTGCACTTTATGTTAAAGTTACTGAAAACATGACCTTCTCTCTGCGAACTAGTCTTTTCAAATCAGTTATAAATCAGAACATGGACTTTCACTCAAAAAACAGAGTGGGCGACTTATTGTCGCGTTTTAGTTCAGACATTTCTCAAATACAAGATACATTTACTACAAACATTGCCATGTTTATCAGACAAATATTGGTAATGATAGGAGGCGTTTTTTTAATCTTTAAAACATCACCACAACTTGCAGTTTATATGTTGGCCACTGTTCCAGTAATTATTGTTGTTGCATTGATTTTTGGAAAATTTATTCGTAAAATTTCAAGGGAGGTACAAGACTTAACAGCCCAAAATAATATTATTGTTGAAGAATCCATCACCGGGATCATCAATGTAAAAGCATACACCAACGAACTTTTTGAACATACGCGCTACATCAAAAATGCATTTACGCTTCAAAAAGAAAGTGTAATTAGGGGATATTGGAGAGGTGCTTTCAGCTCGTTTATTATTGTTTGTTTGTTTGGAAGTATTGTATTTTTGATTTTTAAGGGACTTGGACTTGTTCAAGCCGGCGAATTAGGCATTGGCGAATTATTCAATTTCATGCTTTTAACAGCCTTTGTTGGAGGCAGCATTGGCGGAATGGCTGAACAATTTGTGCAAATTCAAAAAACACTAGGAGCAGTAGAAAGAGTTCTTGATATTATTGAAATGCCTATCGAATCTAATAATTCAAGCAATTCACCTGACTTCAATCAACCAATCAAATTTGAAAATATAGAATTCTCATACCCCTCAAGACCAGAAAATCTCGTTTTAAAAGGCATTTCATTAACCTTAGAACCCGGAAAAACAATTGCGCTTGTTGGACCAAGTGGTTCAGGCAAAAGCACCATTGCAAGTTTAATTTACCAATTTTATAAACCTACAAATGGAAAAATCAACCTTGGAAATAAAAACATTAACGATTTAAATTTAATTGATTACAGAAACAACTTCGCCTATGTTCCACAAGAAGTTGTGCTTTTTGGTGGTAGCATTTATGAAAATATCCTTTACGGAAATCCAGCGGCAACAAACCAAGAAGTAATAGATGCAGCAACCAAAGCAAATGCAATTAATTTTATTAATGAATTTCCTGAAAAATTCGAAACACTAGTTGGCGATAGAGGCATGAAACTTTCTGGTGGACAAAAACAACGAATTGCAATTGCAAGGGCCATAATTAGAAATCCAAAAATATTGATTCTCGACGAAGCAACTTCTGCACTTGATTCAGAAAGCGAATTTGAAGTTCAGAAAGCATTGGCAGAATTAATGAAAAATAGAACTTCAATTGTTATTGCCCACAGATTAAGTACAATTCGATATGCCAACAATATACTTGTTATTAGAAGTGGTAAAATTATTGAAAATGGAAACCACCTTGAATTAATGACAATTGAAAACGGAATCTATAAAAACATGATCGAAAGACAATTAGATCCTTCTGATTATTTTAGCGAAAATTAATGCGGTTAAAATTCTATATCCTTTTTGTTCCGCTCATTTTTTGGGCAAATATTGCTTGTTCACAGAATAAAAGTGAGCTAGCGAATAATTTATATGAACAAAATGAATATGAAAAAGCAACTTTTATCTATGAAGATTTAGCTTCCGAAAATCCAGATCAACAAATTTATTATGACAGATATGTGCAATGTCTGGTAAAAACAAATAATCAGAAAAAAGCAGTAAAATTCATTCGTAAAAAATCCAAAAAACAGCCGGATCCATTGAATTACATGGTAGATGAATGTTGGGTTTTGAGTA
The DNA here is from genome assembly GCA_947487175.1 of Flavobacteriales bacterium. Classification (GTDB taxonomy): domain Bacteria; phylum Bacteroidota; class Bacteroidia; order NS11-12g; family UBA955; genus VMCP01. The sequence continues at coordinate 51,525 of CANKVM010000003.1, forward strand.
CTGATAAAAATACGGAAAACGAAAGCAAAAAACTCTTTGATTTTATTAGTGAGAAAATCAAAAATGATTACGGTACTCTCATGCTAGCTGCCGATTTATTTGAACAACACAATCTCAATGATTACGCCATAAAACTCCTTCAAGAAGGGGAAAATATTTTTGGATCTACATCAGATATTACCAACCGATTGGCTAATTTGTATTTAACAAATGGTCAGCGAATCAAAGCAATGGAAAGGTATTTAACTTTGATGATTCAAAGCAATATTCCGTTTGAACAATTTAAACAGGTTTTCGAATCCAACATTACAGACAGTGCCGACTTTGTTGCATTGCAACAACTTTTAATTGTTAAAATTCAAGAAAATCCCAATGTTTATTCGTTGAATGATTGGTTAAAATGGTCATTTATTAAACAGCAAGATTGGAACAATGCATTCATATTCACCAAAGCAATCGATTCAAAACTGAATGAAGATGGCAAACGATTGTTTGATTTAGGAATATTATGTGCTTCCAACAACGAACTTGATATTGCATTAAAATGTTTCGATTATTGCATAAAACTTGAACAGAATAGCCATGACCCAAATTTGGTAATGTCTTATTATCTAAATACAAAATATCAAATATTAAGCAAATCAAATCCCTCACCTGAAGAATGGAATCAACTTTTACTCGAACTTACAAAGTTCGAAACTGAAAATGGACCATCTTCAGAAACTTTACCAATTGCTCAAAATTTGGCCAATATTTATATTCAGCGCAAAAACAATCCAACAGAAGCAGTTAGCATGTTGCAGAAATATGTGGGCAACACAACTCTCGACAAAAAAGTATTGGCTAATGCAAAAATTTCTTTGGCAAAAGCAGAAATCGCAAATAATGAAATGTGGAAAAGCGAATTGCTTTTGGCTCAAGTTGAAAAAGATTTTTCTGAAGAAGCATTAGGGCAACAAGCCAAATTTTACCGATCCGAATTAAGCTTCTTCCGCGGTGATTATGATTGGGCTTCCATGCAACTAGATGTTTTGAAAGATGCGACTACCCAATTAATTTCTAACGATGCCATGGAATTGGCGCTTTGTATCACGGATAATGTTGGCGCCGACAGCAATTACACTCCCCTTCAACTTTATTCTAAAGCTTTGCTTTTTCAAAGGCAAATTAGATTTGATAGCGCCATTTTCTATGCCGAAAAAATTAGAAACGATTTCCAAGGTCATAGTTTAACTGATGAAATATTGCTTTTAAAAGCAAGAATTTACGAGAGTCAAGAAAATTATCAAAAAGCTGTTGATACCTATGAAACCTTGGCAATTGCCTTTTCCCACGATATTTTAGCCGATAATGCACTTTTTGCATTGGGAAACCTTTATCAGTACAAATTAAAGAATTCCGAAAAAGCCATTCAAACCTATAAGAAAATTATTGAAAATCATTCAAATAGCATTTTTATTACCGAAGCAAGAAAAGAATATAGAAAACTGCGTGGTTTTTAAGTTATTTGTAATATGATTTTAACCCATAGGAATAATTTTATTGTTTTCATTTTTCTTTTTGGGGGACTTAATTCTGCCGCGGCTCAGCTAGATAATTTTATTTTTAAACGTCAAAGCGACCTAACATACTTGAAATCGCAATATGATTTTAGACCAATAGATACTTTTGTTATAGATACTGTTGTTGCTGAATATGATTCTTTATATAATCAGAAAATAAAGAATTCTAAATCTCAAAATCAAGAAATACGCATAAATAGAAGCGGATTCAGCTTCGGGAATATGATGTATTCCAAAAACAATGAATATGGCGAAAACAACAATCCGGGTCAAACTTTCTTTGGTAATCAATTGTGGTTTGGTGGCAAAGTATATTTTACACAAAACTTATCTGGCAGCTTAGGATTGTTCTTGCAATACGATTTCGGGGACAATAAATTTCCAAGCAAAACATTGCCTATTTTTAACATTGAATACAAAACAAAAAACTCTCAATTAATTGCAGGTACCATTTTAGGCAACTCTAATCACTACCTCATTGAACCCGTTTATAATTACGAAAACGTTTTGACCAAACCTTTAGAATACGGACTTCAATATTATACCAAAAACAAACTTTTCAATTATCAAACCTGGGTTGATTGGCGCCAATTTGCCAAAATTGCCACTTCTCAACAAGAGATTATATCATTTGGTCAAACATTAAATATCCATTTAATAGATAGCTCAAAATATCCATTGGCGATTTCTCTTCCATCATCGTTGTTGGTTTATCACCAAGGTGGAGAAGCATTAAATATCCCTCAAAGAATACAAACAACAATGAATGCAACGTTTGGAATAAGATTGAGCGACAAATCAAAGCATTTTAAGGCTGAATCCTTTTACCTTATTTCAAACGACCCATCTCCAACGTTAAGTCATGCATTTAAAAATGGCCAAGGATTAATGACAAACCTTACCTATTTCTTCTCTCAAAAAGAACTTTCACAACATAGAATTGTGGCAACGTATTACAAAGCAATTGAATTTTACAGCCCCTTAGGAGCTCCATTGTTTGCCAGCGAACTTCAAGGGAAACCTTATTTACAAGCTCGAAACAGAGAACTTGTCATGTTGCGCTACCAATATGAAAATATGTTTCAATTGCCAAATTTATCGAACCTTACGCTCGATATTCGCATTGAACCTATTTACCACCTTCAAGACAAGCTATTTGCTTTTTCAACCGGGATATATTTAAAATATACCATTGGCAACAACATCAATTAAAAAGATAGGTCAATCCAAACTCTGCAAAGTCTGCAATGGTTTTGTTGGCTTTTAAACGCACTACGGCTTTGTAATTTGAATTAATTGCATAACTGCACCCAATTCCCTCGAAATAGGCCGTTTTCTTCTTAAAATCGGGCTTATATAAGTAAATACCAAAATCGGTGATGATACCGAATTTGCCAAATCGGGTTTCATAACCAGCAGAAACGGTAATTTCAGAAGTTCCAGCAAAACTATAATTAGGCATTTTGTCAAATTTCTTGAATTGATAAGTCCTGTCATGGAAATAGGAAATAGCATATCTAAAATTACTTTTTTTACTTATCCAATTTTCTAGTGCAAATTCTAAAACTCCATTAAAAAATACCCTGTCATCGTCCAAATCGATTTCCTTTTTACCCAAACGGATTGAAACTGATTTTCGCCAAGGTAAAAACGATAATTGTTGGTTTAATTGTTTTTGTTTGTCTAAATTTTTTATTGAGGGACATGAATTCAGTGGGTAGCCAATACCAACTTGGAAATAAGGCAAATTCACTCCCAAATTTGGAAATTTCCAACAAGCATTTGAAAAGTGAGCCAATCCAAACTCTAAAAACATCATAGAATTTTTATAAATATTCTTTTCAATACTTAAGCCTAATTGCATATAACCGTTTATATGACTTCCGATGGCTCTATTCTCAGAATTTGTAATTGCATCATATTTCTGAGTTAAATACCCCAAACCCAATGCTAATTTTAAACTACTTCTCCAATCAATTTTATTTCCCTTATTGCCCATCAAATCAGTAGATATAAGTAATCCCCCTGAAAACGCCTTACCAGAAATATTTGTACCCAAATCAATAGCGGAAAAGACAAAACCCAAACGTTGGGCATATTTTATACTCCCAGTTTTGAATTTTTTATTGTTCTCCCAAGTTAAATCTGTAGATAAATACTGAAGTTGTACCCCTTGAATGTGGGCATACATTTGTTGCATATCTTCATGGTGAGGCATTAAAAAGCCTTTCATGATACCAACAGATAAGTGATTGGTAATTCTATTTTGGGATAAATCAGAATTTCCTAATTCAATTCTATTTTCGAATTGAGTTCCACCTAAATCTGATGAGTCAATGCTTATTGTTTTCGCTATAACGAATTGAGCAGAAAATAAAAGCCAAAAAAAAAGGCCTATATAAATAAGCCTTTTTTTCATTATTGTCTTGTTTTATCGGTTGCGAGAACCATTCGAATACCCAAATTGGCACCAATTTCCATAACATCAACCATTTGTTGAATGGTAAGTGCTTTATCCAAACGCAATACTACATTCAATCTATTGTCGGGATTCGCAGCATCAAAAGATTGATCTCTTCTTGTCTTTAATCTCTCTGTTAATATAGTTAAACCAACAGGTTCTTTTTCGCTATCAATAAAGTATAAAACTTGGGTTTTGGTTGCATCGTTTTCATCAAACTTTACCGTTAAAATAAACGGTTTAGTTTGTACTGTTGAAGTTGTTTTTGCTTGTGGCAACATAATCTTAATTACGTTGGGATTTGCAAGCGTACTTGCAATCAAGAAAAACAACATCAAGAAAAACATGATGTCACTTAACGACGATGATTCAACTTCTGCCTCTTCTCTTTTACGGCGTCCGAGTTTCATAAGCCTTAAATATTAGACTTTGTTAATACTTCAAGTAAATTCAAACTTTGCTCTTGCAATCTCTCTGCAAACCTATCAATTCTCCTCATGAATAACTGATATCCCAAGAAAGAAATAATACCCACCACTAAACCAGCGAAACTGGCTACCATCTTCACATATAAACCTTCAGATATAGAAGCAATACTCAAATCATTCGATTGTGCAATTGAATAAAAGATGTTAATCACACCCCAAATGGTTCCTACGAAACCCAACATCGGTGCAATTCTTGAAATCAAACTTAAATAGGTTAAATTGCTTTCCATCGCACTCAATTCAACACTTGCTTTGGTTTCCATAGCACTTTCAATTTCTCTCATGTTGCTACCTAAAAAACGCAATCCTGTTGAAATCATTTGAGCTTGCGCAGTTGGAACCCTATCGCAGTATGCCAAGGCAGCATCTGGTCTGTTCTCTCTCAAATTATCTTTGATAACATTAATCAAATTATCGTCAATTTTTGCACGTTTGTTTAAGTAAATAAAACGCTCCACCATAAAGTAAATGGAAAGAACTAAGCAAAAACCCAATATTCCCATAACAAAGCCACCTTTAGCCATCATTTCCAATATTGGAGCAGAAACATGCTCTACGGTTGTTGCTTTTGCACCTGCAACTGGTTCATTTACCGCCGCAACACTAGCAGCTTGTAGTAAAATGTTAAGTAAAAACATCATATCATGCGAATTAAGGTTTGAATGATTAGATTAACGAATGTTTGATGTAAAAATTATCCCCAAAGAAATGCACTATTTCATTTCTGTGACACCACCACTTAAAATAAACTTGGTAATATCACCAGAATCAATATCTAATTTAACAACTTTTTCTTTTCGCACAACAAGAATTTCCCCTGATATAGCATAGCTATTAGGGAAATAGACTGCACAAAATCCAGGCATCCCAAATTCTTCCATATCCTTCTGGGTTAAAAATCCAATTCTGTAGACATTGTCAGAAATTTCAACTTTTACAGCAACAGTGAATTTTTTATTTTCACCCACAAAAGCCTGTGTCATGTCTTTGGTTGTTCCAAAAATCCAATTTAATCCGGGCGCTTTTTCAATAATTCCTTCAAGAAATTCCAAAATTTGCTTTGCAACAACACCCTCTGTGAATTTACCAATGAAAGTAATGGCAACAATACCTAAAATCAAATATAAAAATACAGCACCAAAACTCAATTTGTCTAGGTGTAAAAATGAACCTAAAATTTGCAATACCCATATCAATATGCTCACAGTCAATGCAATTGGCAAGACTACCAATAATCCCCTCAAGAATAAATTCAACATTTTTCTTGCAGGCGGTTTCATTCGCCTATTGATTTGGTCATCAAATTGATTCATTTTCATACTTTAACAAATCTAGTCCAATATCTCTACGATAGAATTTTCCATCAAAATTAATTAATTCAGCCAATTCATTTGAATCAGATAAAGCCGATTTAATATCAGAATTTAAAGAAGTTACAGCTATTACCCTTCCGCCATTGGTAACAATTTCACCGTTGGTTAATTTTGTTCCAGCATGGTAAATAAATTGATTTTCTTTATTCTTAGTTTCATCAATTTGAATTATTTTGCCTTTCTCAATATCTCCTGGATATCCTCCAGAAACCAAAAATATAGTTGCCGCTGTTCTGTTGTCAATTTCCAACGCCAATTGATCTACTCCACCATCTGCAATAGCCAATAACATCTCAATCATATCGGTTTTTAAACGAGGGAAAATGGCCTCCGTTTCAGGATCTCCCATTCTCACATTATATTCAATAACTTTTGGCTGACCCGCAACATTCATCAATCCCAAAAACAAAAATCCTTTAAATGGATTTCCTTCTTTCCTCAATCCTTCAAAAGTGGGCTTAATGATTTCATTTTCAACTTTTGACATAAAAACTTCGTCGGCAAATGGCACTGGACTAATTGCGCCCATTCCGCCCGTGTTTGGACCTAAATCGCCGTCAAAAATTCTTTTGTAATCTTTGGCAGAAGCCAAAATTCTATAATTTTCACCATCGCCAATGGCGAATACGGAAATTTCAATTCCATCTAAAAACTCCTCAATGACTACTGATTTTGAGGCAGATCCAAACATCCCCCCTAAAATCATTTCATTTAATGTATCTACTGCCTCTTGAAAGTTAGAAGTAATGATAACACCCTTCCCAGCAGCCAAGCCATCGGCTTTCAATACATAAGGAGGGGTTAACGTTTTTAAATAATCTTCAGATTCGTGAATATTCGTTGCATCAAAAGTTTTGTATAATGCTGTTGGAATTGCATTCTTAACCATAAATGCTTTCGCAAAATCTTTACTTCCTTCTAATTGCGCACAAAATTTATTCGGACCAGCTACCTTTATAGAAGTTCCAAACTCAAGATTTTTTGACTCAATAAAATCAACAATTCCCGCAACCAATGGGTCTTCATTTCCAGGTATTAGTAAATCAATTTTATTTTCAACGCAAAATGAATAAACCTCATCCAACTTTAATGGATTCAAGTCAACGTTTTCACCGCAATTTGAAGTCCCAGCATTGCCAGGTGCAATAAATAATCTTGAAAAATGTTTACTCTGGTTAATAGCGCGCGAAAAAGCATGCTCTCTACCACCAGATCCTAATAAAAGTATATTCACAGAGCAAATTTACTCTTTAAAGATTTATTCCCAAGTTTCCGGGTTAACTTTTGATAAATCCATTGGTTTTTTAGGTTCTTTACGCTTCAGTCTTTCAACATAAGAAATTTCTTTCTCAGTTAAGAATCGCCATTTGCTTCTGCCTAACTTTATCTTATCAAACTCACCAAACAAAACCCTATCCAATCCAGCAACTTCATATCCAAAATGTTCAAACATTCTACGAACAATTCTGTTTCTTCCGCTGTGGATTTCTACACCCAATACAGTTTCTTCATCTTCTTCAACCCATCCAATTTGTTCAAAAGCCATAAACCCATCTTCTAACTCAACACCTTCAACCCAAGCCAACATATGGTCTTTGGTAGGTTTTTTGTCAAGAGTAACTCTATAAACTTTCTTGATTTCAAAACTAGGATGAGTCAATTTTTGCGCAAATTCACCATCATTCGTTAGCAACAAAACACCCGTTGTATTTCTATCCAAACGACCTACAGGGTAAATTCTTTCTTTGCCAGGCAAATCAATTAAATCTATAACTGTGTCGCGTCCTTCAGGATCACTTGTTGTTGTTATATAACCTTTAGGCTTATTTAAAATAATATAAACGGGTTGTTCTGGAACAATTCTCTTGTCATCCACTTTTACCTCATCTCTTGGCATTACTTTACAACCCAATTCAGTTACAACCTCGCCATTTATTTTAACCAAACCTTGCTCAATCATCGAATCTGCCTCTCTTCTGCTGCACATTCCACTATTGGCAATATAACGATTTAATCGTATTTCTTTGCTAGTAAGTTCTTTGCCTAAAGCCAATTTATCACCTGCTTGTTTAAAGTCTTTTTTACTTCCTTTAAACGCAGTTGTAATTTCAAAATCAAATTGTTTTTTCTTAGACAACGGTTTTACTGGTTTGTTATCTGCATTTTCAGGTTTATTATTTGAAAATTTAGATTTGAACCCACCACGATTGTCTCTATTGTAACCGCCGCCTTCTGGACGTGGACCTCTATCGTATCCGCCACCTTCTGGACGTGGACCTCTATTGAATCCACCGCCTTCTGGACGTGGACCTCTATTGAATCCACCGCCTTCTGGACGTGGACCTCTATTGAATCCACCACCTTCTGGACGTGGACCTCTATTG
>CANKVM010000004.1 GCA_947487175.1 Flavobacteriales bacterium
TTATTTTTGCTTCAAATTAACAACAAAATTATTATATAATGGCTCAATCTAATGTTCAATCTTTATTAGGAGATCAGGCTGAATACCTGTTGAATCACACCTGTAACACAATTTCTAAAGAAACTATCCATTTACCTGGATCAGATTTCGTAGACAGAGTTTTTGCTCAAACCAACCGCAATACACAAGTTCTCAAAAGCTTGCAAAACCTTTATGGTCATGGTCGATTGGCAAATACAGGGTATTTAAGTATTTTGCCGGTTGACCAAGGAATAGAACACAGTGCGGGTGCTTCTTTTGCACCAAACCCTGCTTATTTTGATCCAGAGAATATTATTAAATTGGCAATTGAAGGTGGTTGTAACGCTGTTGCATCAACTTATGGCGTGTTGGCTATGAATTCTAGAAAATATGCACATAAAATTCCATTCATTGTTAAAATTAATCACAACGAATTTCTTTCTTACCCTAATAGATTTGACCAAATCATGTTTGGTTCAATTAAAGAAGCTTGGAACTTAGGCGCAACAGCAATAGGTGCAACCATCTATTTTGGAAGTCCAGAAAGTCCTCGTCAAATTGTTGAAGTTGCAAAAGCATTTGAAATGGCTCATGAATTAGGTATGTCTACAATTTTGTGGTGCTATACCCGTAATAACGGATTCAAAGTTGACGGAGTTGATTATCATACAAGTGCTGATTTAACCGGTCAAGCAAATCATTTGGGTGTAACAATCCAAGCCGATATTATCAAACAAAAATTACCTACTAACAATGGTGGTTATTTGGCTACAAAACATGGCAAAACCCACCCAAAAGTATATTCTGAATTAACTACTGATCACCCAATTGATTTAACCCGTTACCAAGTTGCAAATTGCTACATGGGTAGAGCTGGTTTGATTAACAGTGGTGGTGAAAGTAAAGGACAAGGTGACATTGAAGAAGCAGTAACAACAGCAGTTGTAAACAAAAGAGCTGGTGGAACTGGGTTGATTTTGGGTCGTAAAGCTTTCCAAAAACCTTTGAACGAGGGAATTCACTTGTTGAATTCAGTTCAAGATATATATTTAGACAATAGCATTACTATTGCCTAACCTATAATTTAACTTTAAAACTAATTAACTTTGGCAAACACTGACTTTGAAGAAGAATTCGGATTAGAAAGTTCTGAATCAAAATGGTTTAAAAGAACCATCTCTGGTATTTTAACTAAAACCAAAGATAAAAAACCAACTCCTGATGGGCTTTGGGAAAAGTGTATTCGTTGTAAAGAAGTACACCCTACCAAAGATTGGATGAATAACCTCTATGTTTGCCCATCTTGTAGTTATCACGATCGTATTGGGTCTAAAGAGTATTTTGAGATATTATTTGACGATCATCAATTTACTGAATTAGATGCCAATTTAACGAGTGGTGATCCTTTGAATTTTGTTGATTCAGCACCCTATGTCGATCGTATTGTTGTAGCGCAGAAAAAAACATCCTTGAAAGATGCTGTGAGAACTGCTTACGGCAGTATTAATGGACATGGATTGGTTGTGGCTTGTATGGATTTTAATTTCATTGGGGGATCAATGGGGTCTGTTGTAGGTGAAAAAATTGCCAGGGCAATTGATCACGCTATCAAAACAAAAACACCATTCCTTATGATTTCGAAATCAGGTGGCGCAAGAATGATGGAAGCCGCATTTTCTTTAATGCAAATGGCTAAAACCAGTGCAAAATTGGCAATGTTAAATAAAGCAGGCGTACCTTATATTTCATTAATGACGAATCCAACAACCGGTGGCGTTACCGCTTCATTTGCAATGTTGGGAGATTTCAATATTGCAGAGCCAGAAGCACTTATTGGGTTTGCTGGTCCAAGGGTTATTAAAGAAACCATTGGTAGAGATTTACCAAAAGGATTCCAAAGTAGCGAATTCTTGGTAGAACATGGATTTTTAGATTTTATAGTAAAACGCACAGAATTAAGAGAAAAATTGTCAACTTTGTTGTCAATTATTTGGTCAAAAAACAACTAACAAAAAGATAAATAGATTATGAATTTTCCAGAAAATTTAAAATATACCAAAGACCACGAGTGGATTTTGGTTGAAGGAAACACGGCAACTGTAGGAATTACAGATTTTGCGCAAGGTGAATTGGGTGATATCGTTTTTATTGATATTACTACAGAAGGCGAAACGTTAGATGCACATGCTATGTTTGGTAGTGTTGAAGCAGTTAAAACTGTTAGTGAATTATTTATGCCTGTTAGTGGCGAAATTTTAGAATTAAACGCTGGACTAGAAAATAGTCCTGAAGCGGTAAACTCTGATCCTTATGGTGACGGTTGGATGGTAAAAATCAATTTATCTAATCCTTCTGAAATCGATGGTTTGATGAGTGCTGACGAATATAAAGCCTTAATTGGTGCATAATTCGCAGCAAAACTGAATGTTCAAAAAACAAACTATAATCCCCGCAGTTCTGTGGGGATTTTTTATTTTATACCTCACCCTGAAACCCAAATCAGCTGATGATTCTCATTTTCCTGCTTGGTTAAGTGAGTTGCACCCCGACAAAATTGCGCATTTTGTTTTTTGGGGATTATGGTACGTGATTTATCATACAACCTATCTGATATATATTCCCAGTAACAATGATTCAACGATTAAACGCAATAGGCAGCGCATATTTGTTGCTGTGGCCATTATCGTTGGTGGAATGATTGAATTATTGCAATTGAAATTAAACTGGGGCAGAAGTGCCGAATGGCTAGATCTTATTGCCGATGGATCGGGTGTATTTTCGGCATTCCTATTTTTTAAACGGAGAGATAATTCAGTTTGATTATTTTTAGATTAGTTGATTCAACTTATAAAAACACCATAAAAAAAACGCCTTTTAAAGGCGTTTTTTTTATGGTAATGAGGTCGGAAGCGGATTCGAACCGCTGTGAAGGGTTTTGCAGACCCGTGCCTAGCCGCTCGGCCATCCGACCTTTTAAGGGCTGCAAATATAAGTGTTTAAATTTGTTTTGGCAAACAAAATGCTCAAAAATAATTGCAAAATAGAACGGTTATTTTCTTACTATTTCACCATCAGCCATTTCAATGATGCGGTCTGTTTTTGAGGCAAAATCAGGATCATGGGTTACAATTAATAACGATGTATTAAATTCTTTGGTAAGTTGTTTGAATATATCAAAAACCAACTGGGCATTCTTTGAATCCAAATTCCCCGTTGGTTCGTCACCCATTATAATACTTGGATTGTTAATGAGAGCCCTTGCAATGGCAACACGCTGTTTTTGTCCCCCAGAAATCCGAGAAGCCATTTTCAATGACTGATCTTCGATATCCAATAACTTTAGTTTTTGAATTGCGTCAGATTCTATTTCTTCCCTCGATTTTCTTCCCAATTTCAATGCAGGCATCATCACATTTTCAAGAACTGAAAATTCAGGTAATAAATAATGAAATTGAAATACAAATCCTATATGTTCATTTCGAATAACAGCCAATTCATTGGACGTTAATCCACTTAACAATTCGTTTTTTAAATAAATTTCACCGGTATAATCAGTGTCCATCGTACTTAAAATGTACAACAATGTACTTTTACCACAACCTGATTTTCCCATAATTGAAACAAATTCACCCTGGTTCATTTCAAGTGAAATATTTTTAAGAACCTGAATATCCACTGGGTCGTGGAAATGCTTGTTTACATTGTTAACTTTTATCAGTGGATCCATCTTATTGTCCTCTTAAAATTTCAACTGGATCTATTTTACTTGCTTTTTTAGCGGGTAAGAAACCTGCAAAAAAGGTGGTAATCAATGCAAAAATTGCTCCTATTACATAATACGAACCATCAAAATTCACCGGAAAGGTTTTTACTGTTGGAATGGCCTGTGTTTCAAATGGTGAAATGCTAATTAAATACGAAACCCCTAATCCGAGCAACAAACCCAAACTTCCCCCTACAATACCAATTAAAAGTGCTTCATAAATAAAAATACGCATCACATCGCCTCCAGAAAAACCAGTGGCTTTTAAAATGGCAATGTCATTCATTTTTTCATAAATCATCATGTTTAAAATATTATAAATGCCAAAACCTGCAACAATTAATAGGGTAATAGAAACTGCATAAGTAATTAAATTTCTAATACTTGTTCCCGTTTCGAATTGTGCATTTGCCGTTTTAATATCTACTGCATTAATTTTATTATTATGAACGATTTCGTCGGTCATTGGTTTGGCTTGCTCAATATCAAAAAGTTTCACACTGATATCAGTCACATAATTACTAGTTTCTCCGGCTACTTTTTGAGCGGTTTTGATGTTGGTATAACTTTGCAGTTTATCGATATCTGCCAATCCACTTTGGAAAAATCCCACTATCTTTAATCTAACAATTCCCCCAGACGGTGTAACCATTGGCACGTAATCGCCTTTATGCAATGATAATTTTTGAGCTATTCCGATACCTAAAATCACCCCATTGTCGGTGCTCTTTAATTCTAAAGGACTGCCATTCACAATGTATTGTTGGAAGTTATACAATCTAGTTTCTTCAATTACATCAATGCCAATTAGATTTCCATTCAATAAAACGCTTCCCGATTGGTAAAACACCCTTGTTGAAACTTGCGGTGTAACTCCTTTTACTCTGTTGTCGGCTTTCAGCGCATTGATTATTCCTTTGTTATTTAAAATACTCGCTTGGCTTTTTTTAGGTTTAACAGAATGAATTACATTCATGCTATTTTTATACTGATCAGATAATTCTATGGGTTGCTCCTTGCTTGCTTGAACTTCATTGTAAATCCGAATATGGGGAGTTCTATTTAAAATTAATCCATCTAATAAACCATTTAAGCCTGTCATGAAACTCACCAATATAATAAATGTTCCAATTCCAAATGTTACGCCCAAAGCGGCAATTGAAGACTGTTTCTTCCTTGCCCATAAATGGGTTTTGGCAATTTCAAACAAAAGAGATTTGGCCATTTTAGGGTTTCATTAAAACGGTGTTCTTGTCTATTCCTTTGGTGATTTCAACAAAATTGAAATTTCGTAATCCTGTTTCAACTTTTAACTTGCCACTTTTGGTAATTACGTACTTTTCTTCAACCAAATAGGATAGGGGAATAACCAATGCGTTGCTTTTTGTATAGGTAATGATGTTTGCTTCGGCAGTTAACCCTGGATAAAGAGTTGGCATTTCTTGATTGAATTTGCCTTCAATTTTAAAGGATTGAGATTTGGCATCTAACGCAGGATATATCTTGGATACTACCGCATCAAATGTTTTTTTGTACGCCTCTAACTTTACAATGATTTTTTGTCCAACTTTGATTTTGGAAATATCTGACTCATCAATGTCCATTTCTAAAATAAACTGTTTATCGTTTCCAATGATAGCAAATTCTTGTTGAGGAGATACCATTTCTCCAATCTTATAAGGCAATAAATAGATTTTACCTTCAATGTAACTGGTTATGGTAAAATCGGCATTGTTTTTTCTCGAAATTTCTAAATTATTTTTAGCCTGCTCTTTGGTTCTTGATACTATGTTTTTCTGAGAATTAAGCCTCTCAACAATTCCTGCATATGCATTTTTGCTTGTTTCATATTTCAATGTGAACGCATCTAATTGGCTTTTGGTGCCTATGTCGTTTTTAAATAATCTCAATTGTTTGAAATAAGTAATTGAATCAAAAATCAATTGTTTGTGTGCGTTTTTAGACTGAAAAACAAGTTCTTGCAATTGACTTTCATTGTCGTTTGTAATTTGCAATGCCATTTCAGCATTTTTTACCGATAATTCAGGAGAGAAGTTTTCAAGTTGCGCAATAGGTTGTCCTGCTTTTACCAAATCTCCTTCAGAAACAAAGTAATTTAACAATTTACCACCTATACTCACTTTTTGGCTGTATTGCTGATATGCTTTAATCTTAGCGCTTGCGTATACCGATTCTACAATTTCTTGATTTGAGGGACTTAACGTTTCTCCTTTTTTTCCGCAACCTAAAGCCAATAATAAGGGGAAAAGGATTAAGTGTAATCTGTGTTTCATGATTTGCAAATTAAGTTTGTTTTTAATGAATAGAATATGATATGTATCACTTTCGCCAAACTAAGTCGCCATTAATATAGGTTTTAACGATTTTAGCTTTTTGAATCTGATTGGGAAGTGCAGTAATGATATCGGTGTCTATTTCAATAAAGTCTGCCAATTTACCTACTTCCAAACTACCTTTTCGGCGGTCTTCAAAATTTGCCCTAGCTGCCCAAAGGGTCATACCCAATAACGCTTGTTTTGTCGTAAGAGCTTGGTTTGGTAAAAATGCATTCACCAATTTTCCACCAATGTCTTTTCTTTGAGTAGCTGCAAAGAATGTTGCCATTGTTGAGATGTTTTCAACTGGGAAATCTGTTCCCAATGCAATTGAACCAGCAGCATTTAATAGGTTTTTATAAGCATACGCTCCAGCAATTGGATTATAAAATTTGGGATTTTTCTTTAGGTTCATAGAATCTACACAAATTCTTTCCAAAGCCCAAGGTGCATCAGAAGTTGCGTGAGTAGGTTGCACACTAGGAATGATGCTATATTCTTGTAAAGTTTTTATGTCCTTCGGAGATACAATTTGAGCGTGTTCAATTCTCCAGCGTGCATCAAAATCTTTAGGAATAAATCTCTTGAAACTTTTAATAACCAAGCTATTGGCACTGTCGCCAATTGCATGCACACAAACCTGATAGTTGTTTGCAAGGAGTTGAGAGCACCATAAGTTAAATGTATTCATATCTAACAATTGCAAGCCATGATGCCCATTTCTATCGCAATAGTCGTTCTTCATCAATGCGCCTCGAGATCCCAAGGCTCCGTCTAGATAGAACTTCATACTTCTCACGTTCAACATATTGCCATCGTAATATTCATGGTGTTTCGTTGCGTTCTGAATTGATTTTTCATTGAACATCATCATAGCATAAATGCGCATTTTCATGATGCCATTTTCTTGTAACCGGTTTATATATTCAATTTCTGACATATCTAAGCCGGCTTCATCTAAGGTTGTTAAACCATTTGAATAACAAGTTTTTAATTCTTTGGCAACAGCTTGATTCAAAATTGTTTCATCCAATTGAGGGATTTTTTCTTTGATCCAATCCGCTGCATTGTCAATAAATATTCCAGTTGCTTTTCCTTGATTGTCTTTGATAATTTCTCCGCCAACAATTGTGGTATCTAAATTTAATTTTAGAATTTCAAGTGCTTTTGAGTTTACCCAGATGGCATGACCGTCTACACGGCTCAAACAAATTGGTTTCTGTGGTACATGTTTATCTAAGATTGATTTTGAGGGAAATTCTTTCGTTGGCCATAGATTTTGGTCCCAACCCCTTCCAATTACCCAATTTCTTTTATTCTTTTTAGCAAACTTTTTTGCCATTTTGCCAACTGTTTCTGGGCTTGAAATATCATATAAGTTTAATTCTTTTGTTCCTCGGCAGTGAGCCAAAAAGTGGCAATGGGCGTCAATAAATCCGGGATATAAATATCCTTTGTGATTGATAACTGTTGCTTTCGGATATGCAATTTTAGCATCTTCTAAATTTCCAGTAAAAATGATATTTCCTTGATTAATGGCAAGACACTCAATTGAATTAAATTGTGTATCAGCAACATAAATCTTTTTTGCCGTATGGATTTCAATGGTTGACTGCGACAATAACGATTGGAATGCAAAAAACAGAAAATAAATGAACGAGTATTTTCGTTTATATATAGAATTAATTTTGCGAATGCAAAAGATTTGAGGAAATTTGTAAGGCATAATATATTTACAAATTTCACATTTTATTTGAAATAACAGACATATGAAGAAAATAATTTCAATTTTGGTAGTGATTGCAGTTGCTGGAGGTGCAATTGGATTTTATTTGTGGAATAAGCCATCTGAATATGTAAGCGATGGTAAACCTGATTTTACAATATCTTTGACTGAGTTAACGAATGATGGTGAAAATTTAACGGATTCAATTTTTGGTACTAAATATGTAGGGAAAGCTATACAATTTGAGGCAGAAGTTGAAAGTGTAATTGATAATAAGGGTTCAAAAACTTTAACATTGAAAACGAATCAAGATGGTATGGTTGTAAATGCTGGATTTCATGAAAGTATTGCCGACAAACTTTCAAAGATTGTAGCTGGTGACAAAGTGAAATTGCAATGTGATTGCAGTGGCGTTACCAAACCGGAATCTGAAGATGATTTGTTGTCTGAAATTGAAATCAATTTAACACGTTGTAATTTAATAAAATAAATATCATGAAAAAAAATATCCTATTCTCTCTTTCTGTAATGTTGTTTGGACTTTCCAATGCACAAGTTTACAGCACTTCAACAGGTACAGTTTCTTTTGTTAGCAAAACCAAATTTGAAGAGTTTTCGGCAGATAATAAACAAACCCAAGCTGCAATTTCTACTGATAAAGGAACTGTTCAATTTAAATTGCCAATCAATTCTTTTCAATTTGAAAAAGATTTAATGCAAACTCATTTCCAAGAGAATTATATGGAATCAGCAACTTTCCCTACCAGTATTTTTAAAGGGAAAATCAAGAATTTGGCTGATGTTAAATTCACAGTTGATGGAACATATGAAGTAGAGGTTCCTGGTACTTTAGAAATGCATGGTGTAACCAAAGAAATTGAGGTTAAAGGTAACGTAGTTGTGAAAGGAAAGACAATTACTTTGTTGTCTGATTTTTCTATTGAATGCTCTGATTATGGTATCAAAATACCAAAAAATAGTGTTAGTCAGGTTTCTAATACCATCAATATCAAAGTTGATTGCGCTCTTGCACCCAAAAAGAAAAAATAATTATGCGCAAGATTAAAATCATATTTTTTTCTTCCCTTTTGTGTGCTTCTTTTCTTTTTGTTGGTGAGTCTTGCAAGCATGAAAATCTGCCTGTTTTAAATGCCGATAGTATCTGTTTTGAAAGGGATATTCTTCCCATCTTTGTGTCAAATTGTGCTATGTCTGGTTGCCATGATGCAATAACTAGCGCAGAAGGATATAATATATCTAATTATTCATCAATTATGAAAGAAGGAATCAAGCCAGGTGATCCTGCAGATTCAGAAATATGGGAGGTGATTGATGATGGTTCTATGCCTCCCAATGGTAAATTAACGTCTTTACAAAGATCTTATATCAAAACTTGGATTGCTGCGGGTGCTAAAAATGGAATCAACTGTTTTGTTAGCTGTGATTCAAATGTAATTACATACAGTGCTGGAGTTTCGAAAATAATGTCTCAATGTACAGGTTGCCATTCTGGTACAAATCCTTCAGGAAAAATTGATTTATCTAACGCCGCAAGTGTTAAATCTGTAGCACTTTCGGGTAAGTTATTGGGCTCAGTTAAGCAATCTTCGGGATTTGTTTCAATGCCCCCTTATGGCAGTCCAAAATTAACTGATTGTCAGATTACGCAAATCCAAAAATGGATAAATAATGGCTGTAAAAACGATTAAATTTAGCTTCTTCATATTGTTAATAGCCGCATCTATAGAAAGTTGCTATTACGATAAAAAAGAGGATCTATACGTCTCAACCTGTAATACCGCGGGAATGACGTATACAAAGGATATTGTAAGTTTGGTAAACAGTTCTTGCGCCGGTTGCCATAGCGGGAATTCTCCATCTGCGGGAATTGCTTTAAGCACTTATGCCGAAGTGAAAGACTGTGTTGTAAACGGTAAATTTATTGGCTCTGTGAAGCAAGATGGTACCGCCTCGGCAATGCCAAAAGGCGGAAAATGGAGCTCTTGTAATGTATCAAAATTAGAAGCTTGGAAAGCAGCAGGCTGTCCTTTATAATGAAAAATTTATTCTTATTAGGATTTGCTGTATTGTTCATGCAAAATGCAAAAGCGCAGGATAGTATTATCATGGTTACACTTGTTGATCCAGGTGAATATGCGCCAGTTTTAGATTTAAATATCAAAGCAAAAAGTTTGCGCATTATTAACGGCCACTCATCGGCAGTATTGCCAAAAGGGTCATTTGAAATTACCATTGCGCATAGATTTGGCCAAGTTTCAACTGGAATTGATGATTTGTGGGGTGTAGACAACATGAATAGCAACAGAATTGGTTTTGACTATGGAGCAACCAAAAAAATCACTTTGGGAGCGGGAAGAAGTAGCTACTACAAAACTTTCAATGGATATGTGAAATATGCCTTGATTGGTAATTATTCTAGTAAGTTTAATTTGACCTACTTAGCAGATATGGCGGTAGATGGCAGAGCAACTAGCGATTGGAATTTGAATCCATTCTACTTTACACACCGTTTCAATTACACGCATCAACTCATTGTATCATATACCTTTCATCCAAATTTGTTAGTTGGGTTTACCCCAACTTTGGTACACATGAATATGGTTGATGGAATTAATATGAACAATGATATTCCGGTTATGGGCGGTTACGTTCGATTGGCATTAAACAAACACGTAAGTTTTACGTTAGAAGCAAATAAAATTACTTCTTTTGGAATGGATTTGCCTGTAAAATCTAATCCAACTGTTGGATTGGGATTTGAATTTTTCACGCCAAAGCATGCATTTCATATTAGTTTAAGTAATTCAAGGATGTTAAATGAACCATATTACATGGTAACAGATCAAGTTCCTAATACGTTTGGTCAATTTTGTTTGGGTTTTAATATTGTAAGAAGATGGTAAGATTCAATTTAAAATGGACTTTTGTGTTTGCATTGTGTTTGATAAGTTTAAAATTATCTGCACAAGACGACGATTTGTTGGGCGATGAGCCTTCTGTTCACATCGATAATAGAGTGAATTTTGCTTTTAAGACCACTAAAGTAATCAACCTGCAAAGTTTGGAATTGTTGGGACCAGGAGTTTTTGATTTTAAAATGAATCACAGATTCGGGGCTTTTAATAACGGACCCATCAATGCTTTTGGTTTAGATTTAGCTACCATCCGTTTTGGCGGAGAATACGGAATCAACAGAAATTTAATGGCTGGTATAGGCAGAAGTAATGTGTCTGGAAGTAAAAATGTAGATGGTTATTTGAAGTATCGCGTTTTTCAGCAAACCTCAGACAATAAAAAACCTTTTTCATTGCTCCTGTTTTATGGAATTGAAAATAAAATTGGGCCGTCTTATTCCGATGTGAATTCTTCGAAAAGATTGACAAGTGTAGCTCAAGTTATTATTGGTAGAAAATTCAATGAAACATTCAGTGCTCAGTTTTCGCCAAGTTATGTAATGGGCTACAATAGTTCTAATGCTGCTTTCAATCAAGTTGCTCTTGGTTTGGGTATGAGAATGAAACTAACTATGAGAACTACTTTAAATGCTGAGTGGATTCCAATTTTAACAAACAAAGGATTGGTTAGAAATAGCGCATCTGTAGGGTTTGATATTGAAACAGGTGGACACGTTTTTCAAGTGCATTTCACAAATAGCAGTGGCCTAAACGAAGCTCAGTTTATTAGCAACACCAACGATACTTGGGATACATACGGAATTCGTTTTGGATTTAATCTATCAAGGGTATTCACAATTGTGAGTCCCTCAAAATTTAAATAAAAACCTATTTAGAAGGTAACTAAATTTAATATTACTAAAATGCCCTTGAAGATCTTTCAAGGGCATTTTCTTTTTTATTGGAGCTATTTAATTTATTCCGTATTGATAAGGATTACCACTGAATCGATAGATACAAACGGGTACGTTCTTTATACTTTTATTTGAAGTTTCAATCGTAACCCGCAATTCGCTATTTTTATTCCAATTTGGAATATCAGATAACTTTATTACATGGAATGCAGCACCAAACCCAGCTTTCCAATAGTCGTTACAATTCGTATATCTGTAATCTATTTGCTCGTCTTTGATTGTTTTTGAAAACATGGAAGATTTGTGATTGATAATTGCCGTAACAATTTTAGTATCACTCATGAATTCGTTTTTATCAATTTTAATTATAAGAAGATCATTGGGTTGAATTGCTTCTTTAACAAAGTTGTAATTGTTCAAAATATATTTGCCAAAATAATCACTCGAAAAAGCATAGGTGTAATTTATGTTTGTTGAAAGTGAAGTTTCATTGGCTAACATTAATGGAAATCCATTATGGTTTTTGTGAAAAGTACCTAAATAATTGGTGTCACGCAAAGAACTGATATTAAACTCATCTATTTGCCCTCCAATGTAATTGGAATGGTTCTTAGATTGTGGAAAGTAATAATAGAGTAGTGGGCGCAATACAGGATTGGTTCCGGCATTCGACAAGAACCACAAATCATTTTTACCCTGCATTTTTTGAGGGATAAATAAACATCCCTCCAATTCCAATCGCTTTTGGACATCATCCAAATGTTCGGATTAACAAACAGATTGAATGATTTGTTAATCTTAGATTGGTGATATTGGAAAACATCATTTGGCCCGTCAATGATGAATGCAGATTGTGAATTGTAATGTTTATTTAAAGTTGAAATTTGAGAGGCATAGACATCATTGATTTCGACGGAATATCGATGTTTTACAATAAAGATTTGAAAAATACCTACCGCTGTAAAAATGCACATAAATGCGATATAAATATTTCTCTTAAAGCCATTTAAAAGATTACCAATAGATAATATCAATAATGGAAAAGAAAAGAATAAAACATTATGCTGTAAAACGGGTTTGAAATTGATTGAATAAAAGTAACCAATCAACATTGGAATTAACCATAATATGAATAAAATGAAAGTGAACTTCCATTGAATATTTTTGAATTTATGGGCAAAAAATATACCCGTTAACACAATATACAAAAGGAGTAAAGCAAAGGATTTACTATTGTTAAAAATGTAAATGATATGGTTTAGAAAGAAAGATGAATCAGGTTTGCCCAGCCAGTCAAGACCACCTAATTTCAATTGAGAGGCAATAATTGAAATTTGCGGAATGGCCAAAAAGCAAAACAGCCAAAAAGCTTTCAATAAATCTTTCCTTTTTGCCGGTTGAAACAAAAAGACATAGGCAATGATTATGAAAGTAGTTAAAGTTGCAAAATGATGGGTGTAAAAAGCACCTGCTGTAAAAATGGAAATCAAAATCCAGTTTCTACGATGAATAAATGCTTCCTTATTGGAAATGTCCAATTGCCAAAGAGCAGCAAGGGTGAAAAACTGGCCAAAAATATATGGCCTCACCCATAAAGATAGATCAACTTCCCACCACAATACCGACATACAAAGCATTGTAAAATAGGCGGGTTTTAATCCAAATACTTTCTTGGTAATAGTAAATGTCAATATCACATTGGCCAATCCAAATAGAGCAGCAATGATTTTTAAAGGCAGCGGATTAGATGAAAATTGTTTTATCCAAAACCAAATGAATGTTTGAACGCCAGCAGGATGTCCATCAACCAATATCCCATTTAAAATATGTTGATGCCAATTTAATGCGTTCTGTGCTCTGAAAATCGCACTCAATTCATCGCTGTCAAATTGAAACTGATCAATTTTGTAAAATCGCAGAAATACAGCCAACCCAAAAATCAAAGCAAAGGGTAAGGCACGAATACTCTTTTCTTTGAATGGAATCATTAGGTTTTTTGCTTGTTCTTCTGGGCAGATGGAAACAAAATATTATTTAAAATAAGCCTGTATCCCGGGCTATTGGGATGTAAATTCAAATCTGTTGGTTGTTCACCAACCATGTGCTGGTAATCTTCAGGGTCGTGGCCACTAAAAAATGTCCAAGTTCCTTTTCCCATTGTTCCATGAATGTATCTTGCCTCTTTGATAAGGGCGTTTTCGCCCATAATCAGCACATCACTTTTTACCAATTCCTTGTGAAATGCAGTGGTTTGTCCCATAAAGCTTTTGATGGTTCGTGTATGATTTTGACAAAGAATACTCGGAATCAAATCCCACTTTGCTGAATAATCAAATAAGGTAAACAAATCGGTTTCTTCGGTTACCCCTCTTAAAACTGGGTTGGGATTCACATCGATACTGCTGTATTCGTAAACATAAGGATCGGTTTCAAGTAAAAAGTTTTTAAATGCAAAACACTGCGCGTAATCTAATTGTTGTTGTGCATTTGGTTCTGAAGGAGTTCCATCGAACATCACTTCGCAGATATCGGTGTTTTGGGCAGCCAAAGCAATGTCGTAGGTGTCAGTTGCACTGCACATTGCAAACAAAAATCCACCACCCAAACAAAAATCTCTAATTTTGAGTGCTACATTCTTTTTAAGTTCGCGAACGGAGTTAAATCCATGTTTTTTTGCTGTGGCTTCTCCTTCTGATACTTCAGCTTGATACCAAGGTGCATTGGCATAGGAAGAAAAGAATTTTCCAAATTGACCCGTAAAATCTTCATGATGAAGGTGAATCCAATCGTATTCGGATAGTTTTCCTGCCAAAACTTCATCATCAAAGACAACGGTATATGGAATTTCGGCGTAGGTGAGCACCATGGTTACGGCATCATCCCAAGGTTGTTTGGTCTTTGGAGAATAAACTGCAATTTTGGGTGCATTGAGTAATTTCACCATGTTCATATTGATGGAAGGATCGGCAATGGTTGATTCAATGCCATTCGCTTCGGCGTTAGAAATAACATCGAAAGATATTCCCCTAGTTTTACATTCAGTTTCGAGGGATGGGGTATAGGGCGACATAAAGCTTCCGCCCCTATAATTCAATAACCACGTAACTTCGGTTTTTTGTTTGTCGAGCAGCCAAAAAGCAATACCATAAGATTTCAAATGGTTTTTTTGAGATTCATCCATAGGAATCAATATTTGATTTGCCTTAGCAATCAAAAAACTTCCCAACAATATAATAAAAACTATGCTATTTTTTGTCCTACCCATACCATGAAAACTCCCAAAATAACCGACATAATTGCATAACCAAACATGAGTCCATATTCTTTCGCGTCTAAATAACGGAGTATTTCTAATCCAAAACCAGAGAAGGTGGTAAAGCCACCTAATATGCCCGTTATCCAAAATGATTTGGTCAAATCTGAATTTAACCTAGACCATAATATCCCAATAAACAAACAGCCTAATAAATTGATTGTAAAAGTGCCGTAAGAAAATTGAAGTGGTTGAAATGGTATTATTTTATTAATTAGACTCCTTAAAGTAGCACCAATACTACCTCCAAGAGCAATTAACAAAACGATTTTTAAATTCATTAAGCGAAAATAAGCTTTGCTGTTCGTATTTTTGCATGATGCAAGTGGAAATTACAAATATCATCGATGAATCATTCCGTGTAAAACGGTTTGAATTATCAACTTTAGATGGCAGTGTAATTGAATTTGTACCTGGTCAATTTGTTCAGATAATTCATCCATCCTTGCCTGAATTCAATAACACCCGAAGTTATTCGATTTCTTCAGAAAATACGAATTCAAACAAGATTGAATTATGTATTGCCCTTAATGAAAATGGCGTTTTCACCCCTTGGTTATTCAAACAAGACATTGGCAGTAAACTCGAGGTTTCAGAACCGAAAGGGGAGTTTGTTTTAAAAGAAGAGTATTTGGATTTTCCTTTGATATTCATTTGCACCGGTACGGGAATTGCTCCTTTTCGAAGTATGATTCATAAAGCCTTATCATTGGGTTCTAAAGAAGTCTATTTGATATTCGGCAACCGTAAATTTAATGATGTTTTATATATGCATGAATGGGAATCGTTAATGCTTCAAAATTCAAAGTTTCATTTTATTCCGGTGTTAAGCCAAGAATCAGAATTTAAGAATTCCGGTTACGTACATGAATTTTATTCAAATATTTTGAGGGAAATTGGAGAGGCCAGAATCTTTGTATGTGGGTGGAAAGAAATGTGCGCCGAAACGCGTAACAGATTGAAGGAAATGGGTTACAACCGCAAGCAATATTTCTTCGAGCAATATGATTGATTCAAATTGTGACTTTTATTCAATAAATATTTGCAAAAAATGCAAATAATTTTTTTCTATATGAATTATCAGTTATTATTGCACTCGAATTGAGGAGCAACAAGGTTAGCCTTTACGCTTTTTACCTTTCTATAGGTATTAACAAATTCAAAAACATTTAAAATTATTTTTTTCGTTATCACAAGATATGGCAAATACACCGGATCTCGGTAAAATGAGTGTAGCAGAGCTGCGTACAATGGCTACTGCATTGGAAGTTCAAGGGACTGAAAAGTTAAAAAAACCTGAGATTATTGCTGCAATTGAAAAAATTGCAAATAAATCTGAATCTAATTCTTCAAATACTGATGTAAATATCGCAGTTTTCGAAGAAGCTGCTGCTAAACGCAAACGTGTTCCAGTAAAAAATGAATTGATTTCTACTGAACCTGTGGTTGAAATAACCGAGGCAAAAGTGGAGGATCAAGATACTACTGAAAACTTAGCTGATAAATCTGTTGCAACTGATTCGAACGACCGCGAAAAACGCAATTTTAGAGAACGCAAAAACAAAGGATTTAAAAATGGGCCAACGGATACCAAAGAAAACGAAAGCGTTGCTCCTGTTTCTAGTTTACCAGTTCCAGAAAATCAGAGTGAAGTAAATAGGTACAACAATCCAAGGACCAATCAAGCGCCTAATCCCCGTTTGAGTAATAATCCCAATCACCCAAGTCATCCAAATCATCCTAGAAACCCGAACAACAGAAACAATGCAAATCAAAATGCAAAAGTTTCTTCGGAGGGAAATACTGAAGTAGTTTTAGAAACGAATTTTAATGTAAATCCTGATCACGTTGATCGCCAAAAACCACAAGAAACTGAGGACGAAAAACGCAAACGCGAAATTTTGGCTCAGTTAATGGAAATGGATGGCATTGTAGTTACACAAGGTGTTTTGGAAACTGTGCCAGATGGATATGGTTTTTTAAGATCCCCTGATTACAATTATATGGCATCTCCAGATGACGTATACGTTCCAGGATATTTGATAAAGCAAAATGGTTTGAAGGTGGGAGATACCATTCGTGGTAGCATTCGTCCCCCAAAAGACAATGAAAAATACTTTTGTTTGGTGAAAATTGAGTCTGTAAATGGCAAAACACCGGAAGAAGTAAGAGATAGGGTGGCATTTGAGCACTTAACACCATTATTCCCTGATGAAAAATTAAATTTGTGCGACAATCCTAAGAACTATCCTAATAGAATTATCGATATGGTTTCTCCAATTGGTAAAGGTCAGCGAGGATTGATAGTGGCGCAACCGAAAACAGGTAAAACTTGGTTGTTGAAAGGAATTGCAAACGCAATTGCTGCCAATCACCCTGAAGTGTATATGATTATCTTGCTCATTGATGAACGTCCTGAAGAGGTTACCGACATGGCAAGAAGTGTGAGGGCAGAAGTTGTTGCTAGTACATTTGATGAGCCGGCCGACAAGCATGTGAAATTGTCGAACATGGTTTTAGAAAAGGCAAAAAGATTGGTAGAGTGTGGTCACGATGTTGTAATTCTGTTAGATTCAATTACACGATTGGCAAGGGCATATAATACCGTTCAACCTGCATCTGGTAAAATATTGTCGGGTGGTGTTGATGCGAATGCATTACACAAACCTAAGAGATTCTTTGGTGCGGCCAGAAATATTGAAAATGGAGGTTCTTTAACAATTATTGCAACAGCATTAACCGATACGGGTTCTAAAATGGATGAAGTTATTTTTGAAGAATTTAAAGGTACCGGTAATATGGAATTGCAGTTAGACCGTAAATTGTCGAACAAGCGAATATTCCCAGCTATCGATATATTGGCATCGAGCACAAGACGAGAAGACTTATTAATTGACAAAGTTTCATTGCAAAGAATGTGGGTATTGAGAAATCATTTATCAGACATGAATGCGGAAGAAGCAATGAATACTTTCTTGAGATACATGCAAAACACCAAAGACAATACAGAATTCTTGGTGAGCATGAATGGATAAATTGGTAATTATTGACTTTTTTATTCCAATTTTTTATTCTTGCTTTTTTTATTTTAGTATAAAACATTGTATTTCTTTATTTTAAAAAGCATTGCACTAAAAAAAGTACTATTTGAAAAAATGTTAATAAACCAACATACTACGTTTGGTTTGGTTTGTTATTTTTACAACCGAATTTAAGTATATGGATAAACTAAAAGTTGTTACGGATTATGCTAAATTAACCCCTGAGTTATTGGAGTTATTTAACGAAACCTACCCACATGGAATTGCTGGGAAAACAATCCGTTTCCCAAATTCAAAAGGCGAAATTGTAACCGCAGTGAGATTGGAAACAGAAGAGAGAATTTATTTGGTGAAATTGAGTGCGAAAGCAAAAGAGATCCTTACAGAAGATGATTTAGACGCAATGATTCGACCTCTTGGAAAAGATGCCGAAGCAGAAGAAGGTGAAGAAGAACCAGAAGAGGATGCACCAAAAGAAGAGGCTGAAGAAGATTAATCTTTCTTTGGTAATTGGATAATAATTATCCAACTTTGCACCATGTCTAAACCAGTTGCAGTTATTACTGGAGCCTCCAGAGGAATAGGTCGTTCAATTGCAATTAAATTTGCATCAAACGGATTTGATTTATTTATTGGGGGAACCAACCCAAATACCTTAAAAGAATTACAAAGTGAACTTGAGCATGATTTTCAATGCAAATGTTCTTTTTTTGCGGCTGATTTATCTGTTGAAAATCAATGTCAATTATTTGTTGATGCAATTTTGAATCAATATACAAAAATTGATGTTTTGGTAAACAACGCAGGAGTTTTTTTAGGTGGTAAAATGATGGAGGAAGATTCTACACAATTAGTCAAAATGATGAATACCAATTTGTTTTCAGCCTATTGGGTTACCAAGTTTTTGTGGAATTCATTTGCAGAAAATGCAAGATCACATGTATTTAATATGTGCAGTATTGCAAGTTTTACTGCGTATGCCGCTGGTGGAAGTTATTCAATTTCAAAATTTGCATTGCTTGGTTTTTCGAAGAGTTTAAGGCTTGAGGGACTGGAGAAAGGAATTAGGGTAACATCTGTAATGCCGGGTGCAACGCTTACAGATTCATGGGCTGGAGTAGATTTGCCTGAAAGTAGGTTTATGAAACCAATGGATGTAGCCGATTCTTTATTTGCTGCATGGTCTATCAATCAAACCTCGGTAATGGAGGAGGTTGTATTGAGACCAATATTGGGAGATATATAATTGCGAAAATTGCGTAAAAAATTACAAAAAGTTACACAAATAGGTAATGTTTTTTTGTTCAAAATCATTATATTTGCCTAATTATAACATTCAAAAAACATATAGAAATGAAAAAATTACTATTTTTAGGTTTCACGGTGTTGGCGGCGATGTCTGCAAATGCACAAAATTTGAGACAACCTATCGTAAGAGATCAAGGAATTCGCGCAATCACCCCGACTCGTGCTAAATCAACTAAAGTTACCCGTCGTGCTGGTACCTCTGAACTATACAATTATGTTGATGCTTACACCAATTCTACTTCGAATCAAAGTAAAAATACTTTGTTTTGGATTGCTCCCGATAGTAACGCATGTGTAGTTTACCCTACAGGCGGAAAATCAAATACCAACTTCCATGCAGTAGGTGGTTCTTTTGATCCAAAAGATACTACTTTTCTAGACGCCCCTAACACAATTTTAACCAAATTCAACCCTTATCATGTTGATACTTTAAGATTTGTTAAAGCGTATAGAAGAAACGTAAATCAAGTTAACGTGAATGGTTCTTTGCTAGAGGTTGTCGATACATTATTCGTTCAATACTATAATGCATCAGGAATGAATATTACTGCATATAACTACCAATCAGATCCATTGAAAAAATCTTATTGGTATGGTGTACCAAAAGGAACAACTTTTGTTCCTTTCAAAGCAACCAATAAATCTGCAATTAAAACAGATACAATTTTATTGACTACTGCAGATGCAGATTCATTCAATATTACAGGTCAGTCGTATTTTCCAAGTGTAATAACTTTGGCTCCGGACTTCAATTCGTTGTCAACAAACGGTACAGCTATCACAAGTAATGTTGTTGCATATTCTATCAATTTCAAACCAATGATTCCTGCGCAATTGAACGATACAATTTTAGATTGGACAAATGCAAATTACACCAAGAAAACCAACGGTTTCGGTGTTTCTTTGGCGTTTTTTGATAAAATCCCTCATGACAACTTAAATACTCCTTATAAGATTAACAATACTTTTTGGACATATTCAGAATTATTAGCAGGTACAAAAGTAAGTATTTGGCAAGGTTATGTCCCTACAACTATTTACCCTACAGGGTATATGATGAATACTGACATTCACATTACTTGCGATAACTTGTCTACCAAAGAATTGATGAATTCAAACATTGGTTTGGCTATTTATCCTAACCCAACTGCAACAAATAACAATGCAACTGCTGTTGTTAACTTGAAGTCTGCATCTATGGTTAGTGCTAAAGTATATGACATAAACGGTCGTGTGGTATTGTCTACTTCAACCAAAGCAATGAATGCTGGCTTGAATGAATTGCCATTGGCTACTAGCAATTTGTCTACTGGTATTTACACAGTAACTATCGAATCTGCTGCAGGTACCAAATCTTCTAAATTTATTGTTAAGTAAGATTATTTAACTACACTGTATACTAAAAAGGACTTCCATTTGGAGGTCCTTTTTTTTGTTGTTGCTTCATGTAACTTTGCTTTATGAAAAAACTAGTTTTAGGTGCTTTATTGTTGCTTAATTTTAAATGCGTTTTGAGTCAAACGTTTTTTGGATTGCAAAATAGCAACTATGCCGGCGTTCATTCACTGTATACCAATCCTGCGTCTTTGGCTAATATGCCATTTAAGCGCTATGCAAATTTTTCATCAATTGGATTTAATATCAATAATAATTATTTAAGGTTTGAAACTCCTTTTACCTTTGGTGAACTTATTACAAATAAGGTTGATCAAAAATATAAAAATAGTGTTGGAAATATCGATTGGCAATCGAGTTGGATAAAAGAAAGTAAGTCTGGCCAAAATATGTGGGCTAATATAGAATTGGAATACAGAGGTCCTTCGTTTGCCACCCGCTATGGTGAAAATTTGGTTTGGGCAACTTCTACTCGAACAAGGAATTTTGTAAATATTTCAAATGTTGATCCCGAAATAGTAGGTTGGGCCAAATCATTATTAGATTCAGGTTCCAAATATCAAATATTAGATGCCATTGACCACACATTCGATTTAAAAGCAAACTCGTTTCAGGAAGTTTCAGCTTCTCTTTCATATTGCTTTGTGAATACCCGCGACATGAGATTTAGTATGGGAACAACAGGGAAATTACTTTTGGGGCTAGGTAGCTTTAATATTCATAACAATGGTGCTAAACTTCAAGCCTATGGACATGATTCGATTCGCTTGAATTCTTCAGATATTAAAGTAACGTATACGAATTTTGATTTTTTAAGTCAAATATTAAAAGGGGTAATTTTTGGAAGCATGCCCAATTTGAATAAAATTTCTGGATTTGGTTATGGGCTAGATATAGGATTTGCAATTGAAGTTGGAGAAAATGATGTTCTTCAAAATAAGAATAAAAAACTACAAACTAAAAATTACAAATGGAAAATTGCGGGTGCAGTTTTAGATTTAGGGCATATTAGTTATCCGTCAAAAACTACAGGATATTCAATTACAACATCAACTCCAGTAACATTAAACATGCAAGATCCTGCATTTTTACAGGCCGTGACCCAAGGTTCATCAGGGGTATTTAATTATGTAACTGAATTTGCCAAGCAAAAAGGGGTATATAAATCAATTGAAGAAGACGCAGTGATAGATTTACCTACAACCATACAACTGCAAACAGATTTCCAGCTAATTAAATATATCAATATTGCAGCTCATTGGCAACAAAGATTGGCATCGGTTCAACAAAATATTATTTTGGGGAATAGTAGTTTGGTAATTGTACCGAGAATTGAAACGAAATGGTTTGAAATTTCCACCCCAATTTCAATATACGACAATTATAGTCAGTTTGGATTCGGTGCTTTTGTGCGAGTGGGACCTGTGTTTGTAGGAACTGACAATATGTTAAAATCGCTAAATACAAAATCACATACAGGTATGAATATGTATTTTGGTATAAGTTCTGTGTTGCCTTAATTAGTCAATTACTTCAACATCAACAAAATCTCCTTCGTCGTTGTTCTTGTTAATCTTACTTGGACCTGCATTTTCAGGTGATTGAAAGTTGGATGAAACCTTATTTATGAAACGGTAAACGAAAATGATACCCAACAGGTTTATTGAAGCAAAAAATATCCAGATATAAGTGACAGTTTCAATCCAAGATTTGTCTTTAAAAAGCCAAATAAAAAAACCTGTATACAATTGTCTGATAACCCATTTTTTTAATTTGGCAATTTGAATCTGTTTGATATTTTTAGCCGCATTTTGATTGTCATTCGGGTTGTTGCCAAATGCACCTGATGAAAAATTAAATTGAAACATTACTTAATCAATTCTAGTAATTTTAGCACCCAAGGCATTCAATCTTTCTTCGATTCTTTCATAACCTCTGTCAATTTGTTCAATATTTCGGATGGTACTTTTGCCTTTGGCACTCATTGCAGCGATGAGTAGTGCAACCCCTGCTCTAATATCTGGAGACGACATTGTAATCCCTTTAAGTTTGGTTTTTCTATCTAAACCAATAACAGTTGCGCGATGTGGGTCGCAAAGTATAATTTGGGCGCCCATATCAATTAAATTGTCTACAAAGAACAATCTGCTTTCAAACATTTTTTGATGGATAAGAACGGTTCCTCTTGCTTGAGTAGCCGTAACCAAAGCAATTGAAATAAGGTCTGGGGTAAAGCCTGGCCAAATTTGATCAGAAATAGTTAAAATAGAACCATCTATGAAACTATCAATTTCATAGTGATCATTTTCAGGAATATAAATATCATCGCCTCTAATTTCTAGTTTGATACCCAAACGTTCAAAGGTTTTGGGAATGATTCCCAACATATCAACCCTGCAATTTTTCAAGGTGATTTCACTTTGGGTGATGGCAGCCATTCCAATGAATGAACCTATTTCAATCATATCTGGCAAACATCTGTGAACGCAACCGTTCATAGATGTTACTCCTTGAATAATAAGTTTGTTTGAGCCAGTACCATCAATCTTCGCACCCATAGCATTTAACATGGCGCATAATTGTTGAAGATAAGGTTCGCAGGCAGCATTGTATATGGTAGTTTCCCCTTCGGCAAGCACAGCAGCCATTAATATATTTGCAGTTCCTGTAACTGATGCTTCATCCAAATGCATGTAGCAACCTTTTAGTTGTTCAGATTGAACACGATAAAAAGATTGTTCAGCAATGTATTCAAATTTAGCGCCTAGGTTAATGAATCCCTCAAAATGAGTATCTAAACGCCTACGGCCAATTTTATCTCCACCAGGACTTGGAATATAGCCTTTGCCAAAGCGCGCTAGAAGAGGGCCCACAATCATAATTGAGCCACGCAATGCCGCACCCTGCTTTTTGAATTCAGAACTGTCTAGGAATTCTAAATTTACATTATCTGCTTTGAAGGAGAATTTACCTCTTTCAATTCGATTGGTTTTTACCCCTAAACTTTGAAGAAGTTCAATGAGTTTTAGAACATCTCTAATTTCAGGAATATTGTCGATAATTACTTCCTCTGAGGTAAGTAATACTGCACAAATTACTTGTAAAGCTTCATTTTTAGCTCCTTGAGGAATAATTTCCCCTTTTAGTTTGTGGCCACCTTCAATTTCAAATACTGCCATAAATTTTAAAATCTACGGTAATTTTTACCGCGGGTTTGATTTTTCTTGTTGTTATTGTTGCTGGCTTTATTGCGATTAAATCCTCCAGTGTTATTATTGTTTTTGAAGAATTTTTTAGGTTGGAAATTACTCGCATCTACAGTTACCGTAATTTCAGAACCTTCAAGTTGCAATTGCCCTTTTGATAATATTTTCAAATGCTCTGCAATTACCTCATTGCTTAGATTTTCATTGTTCCAAATTTTACAGCTATTGTACATAAATGAAGCAATTAAATTCACCATTTCTTGACGCAATTCTGGGTCTTGCATTTCAGATACTTTATCAACCATCATTTGAAGGTTTCTGCCATAAAATCTAAAGCGAATATTTGTGGTAGGATAACCAATCGTTTCAGGTTTTTTTGATTTTACCTCTGGTGTTGGAATCGGGTATGGAGAATCAACATCCAATTGGTATTGCCCAATTTGAAAAATATGTCCCCACAAAATTTCTTTGTAGTTGACTTGAAGTTTAATCTCAGGATTTAAGGCACCCATAATATTCACCAAATTGTGAACCCACTGTGTGCGCGTTTCTTTGTCGGCAATTGATTGAATATGTGCTACATATTCTTGAATATGGCGGCCATATTCTGCAATTCTCAAATGGTCTCTTTGAGTATTGTAATCACTTTGAAGGATTGTCATTTTTGCAGTTACAAATTAAGTATTGATTTGTGTAAATTTATAAAACTTTTAGATACTTTAAATGTTCATTTTAAAGATAAATCTAATATGAAAGCAAAGATAATAGAAAATTACATTTTGCATTACAATAGAAATGGGAAAATGCCTGTGAGTGTTTTTGCGTTTTGCGAAACAATGGAAATGAACGAATCCGATTTTTATAATGAATTTGCAGATTTCAATTCACTTGAATCGCAGATATTAAGTCAAATTTGGATAGATTCACTTCAGAAAGTGGAAGGGCAAGAGTACTATGCAGAATGCTCTAACAATGAAAAACTGCTTTCTGTTGTTTATGCATTTGTTGAAAATCTTAAGAATTACAGAAGCTATTTGTTGTTGAAATACAAAGATTGGAGCAATCCGCTTGATCAAATGTCTTCAATGAACGGGTTAAAAAAATCATTTTTTAGTTATTTAGAATCTTTGCAATTTGAAAATAAAGGGATAGGCATTCAACAAGTTGACAATTTACTTGAAAAAGGAATGTACCATGCGTTGTTTACGAATCTATCTTTTGTTTTCCATTTTTGGTTGAAGGATACAAGTAAAGGATTTGAAAAAACGGATGCATGCATTGAAAAATCATTTGCATTAAGTTTTCAATTGATTGCCAATAACTCTTTATCTACTGCTTTTGATTTTGGAAAGTTTTTGTTTTCTAACTTCAAATGAAAACCCAAGATAAAATACCCAGCACAAAATTCGAAAGAGCTGTAAAATTAGTTGGAACCGGTGCTAAAATTGGAGGTAATTACCTCAAATATTACGCAAAAAAAAGCATTACTGGTAATGATGATAAAACAGATCTGCACGAGTCAAACGCTGAAGATATCTATGATTCGTTAAGCAATTTAAAGGGCAGCGCGCTAAAGGTGGCTCAAATGTTGAGTATGGATAAAAATATCCTGCCTAGGGCCTACACCGAAAAGTTTGCACTTTCACAATACTCGGCGCCACCAATGTCGCCACCTCTGGTTATAAAAGCTTTTACAAATGCCATTGGCAAATCGCCTTATGATGTATTTGA
The DNA here is from genome assembly GCA_947487175.1 of Flavobacteriales bacterium. GTDB lineage: Bacteria > Bacteroidota > Bacteroidia > NS11-12g > UBA955 > VMCP01. Next base: position 25,670 of record CANKVM010000004.1, read on the forward strand.
TGAGTTTCAGGCAAAATCTTTGGCAGCAGCTTCTATTGGACAAGTTCACTTGGCAAAAAAAGATGGTCATCAATACGCAGTGAAAATTCAATATCCAGGTGTTTCTGATTCTATAAAAAGCGATTTGAAAATGGTTAAGCCCATTGCAAATGCAATGTTTGGCTTGTCTGAAAAAGAAATGAAAAAGTATTTTCAAGAAGTGGAAGACAAACTCATTGAAGAAACGAATTACCATTTAGAATTAACACGAGGTGCCGAAATTGCAGATTCATGTGCACATATTGAGAATGTTGTTTTTCCAAAATATTACAAAGAACTAAGCGCCGAAAAGGTTTTGGTGATGGATTATTTAGAGGGACTTCATTTGAAGGAATATTTGCAAACCAATCCAACCCAAGAAGAAAAAAACAAACTTGCTCAGGCTTTGTGGGATTTCTATGAATATCAATTGCATACTTTAAAATCAATTCATGCAGATCCTCACCCTGGAAACTTTTTATTTACAGCGGAAGGAAAAGTTGGGGTTATAGATTTTGGTTGTATAAAAGTTGTACCAAATGATTTTTATTTCAGTTACTTTCCATTGTTGCTTACCGAGGTTCAGGAAAATCCGACATTGATTGCAAAACTAATGAAGGAAATTGAAATCATTTTCTCTGGTGATAGTCAAAAAATCGTTGATGAATTGACGGACGCATTTGTTAAAATGACCAATCTTTTGAGTACTCCATTTAAAACGGAAAAATTCCATTTTACTTATGAATATTTAGATGAAATTTATGCGATTGGCGACGAGATTTATCAAATACCCGAGGTTAAAAAACCAACCCAACCAAGAGGAAGTAAACATGCTTTGTATGTAAATCGTACTTATTTTGGTATTTATAGTATTATGGCAGATTTAAATGCTGAAATTCATACAAAACCAAGCCATTGGAAAAATGAATTATTAAAGCATCACAACTTGTTGTGATGCTTTAATAATGGATTATGATTTATATTTTTACGTCCAAAGTAAACAGTATAGCTCTTCCATCTGAGGGCATCACACCAGGGCCAGGGTAACCACTAGCTCTGCGAGTGAAATATTTCGCATTGCTTAAATTGTTAATGGCAAATTTTACGCTAATGTCTTTTTTAAGGTTCACTCTTAAATTTATATCGTAAATTGAATACTCAGGAATAATTCCGTTTTGGGCGTTTGGAGAAAGCACAACAGTATTTAAAGCGTCATTAAACGTTTGCCCCACATAGCTATATTGGAATCCTAGGTTAAATAACTCTTGACTCGTTTTATTATTCAAATAGGCGAAATTAATGCCAGTTCGGAGGATATTTCTAGGTGCATTTTCAATGAAGTTATTATTGATATTTTTAGTTTCATTCAACCCAGCTCCATTCTTGATAGACAAATTAAAGTCTTGATAACGGGCGTCATTAAATGAATATGAAACAAATAATGGCATTTTGAATTTCTTTTTGAAGGATGTATGGGCTATTGGGTCAATTTCAATTAATGCTTCTATTCCGGCAGTGAAACTATTTCCAACGTTTGTTTTTAAGGTATATGCTTTATTATTCGCATCGTACAGTGAAAGTCTACCCGCTCGGTTATTATACTGTAATGCAAAAACACTTGCATCTAAATAAAACCACTTTCCAATGAGTCCTCTAATTCCAATATCTGAATTAATTCCTGATGCATCTTTCAAATTGGCATCTATCACTTCTGTTCCAGGAACAGCTTGCATGTCTGAAAATAAAATAGGTCTATATGCTTGGTTTATATTTCCATATATCTCTAATCCATTGTTAAGGTGATATTCAAGTCCAAATCCCCCAATAAAAAAATTCCTTATTTGAGCAGGAGCATCAATCTTTATTTCAGAGCCATCGGTATTAAATCCAGTTCTACCTGACGCCACAGAATGGATATTTTCGTAACGAATACCGGGTATCAGCAATAGTTTTTTCGAAACTCTAAAAACTTGTTCAAGAAAAACGCTGTAATTTTTTGTATCAAAGTTAAATTCACCTGGGAAAACATAATTAGTAGTGAAGTTATGATCGGTTCCCGTGCTTCCAATTCCTTTTTGAAACCTGGTTGTAAAACTCGCGAAATAGCGAATACCAGCCGTAAAAGTTTGTTTTTGATTTGCAATGTAATAATTGAACAAATAACTTGCCTCAATGCCGCGATTGTGGTATTTGTCAATGGCTAACTCTCTTGGAGCATATTGAAGTGTTTTGGCATTGATCGTGTCAGGAATGTCAATTGCTTTGGTGAAACCAACGCTTTTGCGGTCTGCATCCATTCCAAATGCCATAATTTGTAACAATTGGTTGTTATTTATTTTCCAATTGAATTTAATATTTCCTGTAAGCCAAGGGGTGGAAAACCAATTTCTAGAGCGTAGACTTTTGGTTATGTCACCAGACATATCTGCATCGGTTAGCCCTCCTGATTGTTGGCTTAGCATATTGTAATTGGTGAAATCAAATGCGATATCTGTATTCTTTGACAATTGATATCCTCCAGAAATATAGAGCGTTTGTGTATTATAAGCACTGTTTTTTCTGAATCCTTCCGCTGATCGTTTATCGTAAAATGCATAATAATAGAAGTTGTTTTTTCTACCGCTCACCGCTATAAAATTGTTGTATAATCCAAAACTACCTATGGTTTGTGCTGTTTGAATGTTAAGGGGCTTTGATTCAGATTTGCCATCGCGCATGACGTAATTGATCATCCCTCCAAATTGAGGTCCAAATTGCAACGCGCCTGCTCCTTTAATAATTTGAATGCGCTGTATTGCTTGCATTGGTGGATTGTAATACGCTTCAGGGTATCCATATGGGTCGGCTGCAATGTCGGCACCATTTTGACGAATGTTGAATTCCCAGCTTCTATTGGGACTTAAACCGCGGGTTGATATACCAACTTGAATGCCAGATCCATCGCTTTCCCAAATATGCATTCCTGGAACTTTGGCTAAAATTTGACGCATATTGTTATTCACCACAATGGTATTCAAATTGTCGAGAATAATAATTGCATTTTTTTTCCCAGCATTCACTTTCGTACCAATGATTTCTGGCGATGGCAAAACATCTCTTTTACTTTGTTGACCTACCAAAGAGATTTCCGCCAAATATTCGATGTGATTTTTAGATGTGTCATTTAGAGACTGGCCTCTCACAATTCCAACAATTCCACATAGTCCACAAATGATTGTATTTCTGAGCATTTTATTTAGATTGATTCTAATTAACGGCAAATTTATATTTTATTTAGAATAATTACAAATAAATTAATATTTTCTTTCTTTCCAAATGGTTTTAGCCGGTAAGAAAAAGAATATTGTAGTACCAATGGTAATTAAAAACATGTAAAACTCATACAAAATATGTTTTGTTAAAGGCGGTTTTCGCTGAACTAACAAAGCATAAATTTTATTGATTTGTATGGTTTGTAAGCAGAATTTCACGAGCCAAAATAACAAACCCAATTGCATATTGACGATCAATAAAATTGGCATTACAAAATAAAACAAGCCATAGATTCCAAACAACAGCCACCAATACCATGGCAATTCTTTTCCGCCGCTGAGCCAACGCTTTCGCTGGTGTAGCAAAGGAATAAATCCATCAATCTTATCAGAAAAGGCCAATACCTCAGGACTCATCACATTATTCCATTTCCAACCTTTTTTGCAAATTTCTGAATATAATTTATAGTCTTCAGTGATAGAAAATTGTATTTTTCCATATCCACCTGTTTCCCAATAAGCTTCCTTTTTCATAATCATGTTGTTACCAACTGCAGTAGCAGGAATTCCGGAAAATGAAATAAGATTCAACAAGCCCATGAAATAAGCCCAATCTATTTCTTGAAGCCAACCCCAAACACCATTGCTTTTTACCATAGTGGTGCCACTGGCTACACCCATGTTTGAAGATAAGCTGCCCAATAAACCCAACGCCCAATTCTGATTTACTTCAACATCGGCATCGGTAATTAAATAGTAATTGCCTGTAGCAAATTTATCTAGTTGAGCCATCACTCTGGCTTTTGCTTTTAACCCAGAGTTATCATCTACAATGTCAACCAGTTGTATATGTGCTTTTTTTTCGTTATATTCAGATGTGTCTGAAATGTATGAATCAATAAATGCCAATACTAAATCCTTGGTTTTGTCGGTGCTTTGGTCATTCCCAACGAGAATTTGGATTTTTTCTTGGGGGTATTTTAAATTCACAAGTGATGTTAAGCATTGCACAATGTTCTTTTCTTCATTTCGGCAGGCTACCCAAATGCTGATTTCAGGTAAATCATTTGAAATCGCTGTCCATTGATTGTTTTCGCCCGCATAATTCTTGTAGTGAGAATAAACCTGATACCTAAATAATGAAAGTGTTTGCCAAATTTGAACCAGCAAATACAATGAAACTAAAACAATGAGTATATTTAAAATCATTAGGTTATGGGTTTAAATTGGAATCCTTTTTCCAACATATTTTCAATGTATTTAGGCAAAATTTGATGCAGTTGGGCTTGGGCTTTTAAGCTATCATGAAATACAATGATGCTTCCATTTCGTGTTCTTTTAGAAATTTTGCTTAAGCTGTCGTTGCAATTGAGATTTTTGTCATAATCGTAGGTTAAAATATCCCACATAATTATTTTAAACCCTAAATCAATAATTGCCTTGCCTTGTTTTTTTGTAATCCTGCCATAGGGTGGTCGAAATAAATTGCAACTGTCGTGATTCAACAATTGCTGCTGGCATTGTTCAACATTTTCAATGTATTCTTCGATGGGGGATGTCCAACCTTTGAGATGATTATAAGTGTGATTCCCGATTGAATGTCCCTCAGAAATAATGCGATTCATAACAGTTGGAAACTTATTTGCGTTTTCACCCACTGAAAAGAATGTTGCTTTGATATTGTTTTTGCTTAAAATATCTAGCACTTCATTTGTTACAATATCGTTTGGTCCATCATCAAAAGTCAAATAAATTGACTTGTCATTTTTAGCCATTCGCCAAGTATAACGGTAAAAAAAACGTTGAATGAAGGATGGAATCCTGTAATAATGCATAACAGGAGCAAAAATCATTGATTTTTTTGAGGATTGCATCATTCGATGCCTTAAATTTGCAATATGTCTCAAAAGATAACTTTGGTTGGTGGCGGTTTAGCTGGTAGTTTAATGTCGATTTACTTGGCTAAAAAAGGGTATGATGTTCACTTGTATGAAAGACGTGGCGACATGCGCCTTGGCCAATATCAAGGGGGTAGGAGTATCAATTTGGCATTGTCAACTAGGGGAATTAATGCTTTGAGTAAAGTTGGGTTGGTGAACGATATTTTAAATATTTCCATTCCAATGAAGGGCAGAATGATGCATAGTGTTGCAGGTGAGTTGGCTTATCAAGCTTATGGCAGAGAAGATCAAATGATTTATTCTGTTTCTAGAGGACAGTTGAATATCAAATTGTTGCAATTGGCCGATCAATATCCGAATATTCATATGTATTTTGACCACAAATGCACCAATGCCAATTTGGAAACCAACGAAACCACATTTGTGAATGCGGCTGGAGAAATTGTAAAAGACAAAGCGGATGTGATTTTATCAACCGACGGTGCTTTTTCAGCGGTTAGAGATGCAATGATTCGTTATCCTCGATATAATTTCTCTCAAACTTATGAAAATTACGGTTACAAGGAATTAGAAATCGTACCTGCTCCAAATGGTGGATTTCAAATGGATGTAAATAGTTTGCATATTTGGCCACGTAGCAGCTTTTTGATGATTGCATTGCCAAACCCAGGTGGAAACTTCACGTGTACTTTGTTCATGCCATTTGAAGGTGAAGTGAGTCTTGAAAAATTAAATACCAAAGAAGCGGTTACGTCGTTTTTTGAAACATATTTTCCTGATACATTGTCTATGATGCCGAATTTAGTTGATGATTTCCTAAATAATCCTACTGGAAACTTGGCAACCATGCGTTGTTATCCTTGGGTTAAAAATAACGTTGCTTTAATGGGAGATAGTGCCCATGCAATAGTGCCTTTTTATGGACAAGGAATGAATTGTTCATTCGAAGATTGTGTGGTATTAGACCAATGTATTGATGAGTTTAAAGGAGATTGGACAAAGATTTTGGATGCCTACCAAAAATCGAGAAAACCCAATGCAGATGCAATTGCAAGTTTGGCTTTACAAAACTTTATTGAGATGAGGGATTTGGTGGGGTCTCCTGAGTTTTTACACAAAAAACATATTGAACACGACTTAGTAGTTTTGTATCCTGATAAATTCAAGAGCCAATACGAAAGAACTACCTTTTCAAATGAAAATTATTTAGATGCACTCAATTGGGGTGCGAAAAATGATACATTGTTGGAATATATCATTTCTGAAAAGTTAGAAGACAAAGTGAGTGATGCTCAGTTTATGGAGCAATTATTTGCAAAGATGCTTTAATTATTTTTTGGGAGCATTTTTGTTGACTTCTACCAAGCTGTCGATATAGTCGGGGTTGTAATTGGTTTTATATTGTATTTTCTGAGTGAACTTTTTCCCAGTTCTTTTGTGGTATTCTTTATTTGGTTTTAAGATTGCGATATACGCCCAAATTGAAATTCCGGTGATAATCGTGAAGAATATAATGGCAACAGCCAACTTTTGTTTTTGTTGTTTTTCCATAATTTAAAGAGGTGATTTTATTTGTAACTCAGAAGTTAATGATTCAATGTCTTTGCAAACAGCATTCACCAATGGAATGCCTCTGATTAATCTTTCATTGGAAAGATTATGTTCAATTTCTCCGGGTATTAAAACAGGGTTTTCAATGTCTATAGATACTGTGTTTTTAAACGTTTGGATCCATAAATCCATGTTCTTTTTTGTGGTTTCTTTGTCTTGAAAACCATCTATGTCCCAACATCCCACAAAGTGACCTATTCCTTTTCCCGGTTGGTTTGGAATGGGGTCTAAAAACGATACAAATGGCGGCACCCAAGGACCAAAATTTGCCCCAGTTAATACTCCTGAAAATATATCAACCCAAGAACCTAGTCCATAACCTTTGTGATATCCACCGTTTTTGGTACTTCCCAAAGGGAGTAAAATTCCACTGTTTTTCAATGCCTTGGCATCTGTGGTTGGTTCTCCATTGTTCGCGATTGCCCATCCCTCAGGAATGGGATTATTATTTCTCTCAGCTATTTCAAGTTTTCCATTTGCAGCGGCCGCCGTTGCCATATCCAAAACGAAAGGTATTTCGTTTTGAGTAGGAATTGCAACACAAATAGGATTCGTGCCTAACATTCTCTGTTTTCCTCCAGCAGGAGTAACCAATGGACTTGCATTGGTCATTGCAAATCCGATAAAATCTTTTTCCAAGGCCATCATTGCATGATAGGCAGCAATACCAAAGTGATTTGAATTTGAAATTCCGGCCCAGCCACTTCCATATTCAGCAGTTGCTTCTATAGCTAAGTTCATTGCAAAAGGTGCAGATAGCAAACCAATTGCACCATCGGCATCCACATGAATCATGGTCTTTTTTCGATGGGTGACTATAAAATTGGGTGTTGGATTAATTCTTCCATTACGGATTAATCTTATATACCCACTTAATCGGGCAACCCCGTGGCTATCAATTCCTCTTAAATCAGCATCAACCAAAACCTGCGCACTTAATTGTGCATTTTGGGCAGAAAAACCACAAGTTTCAAAAACGTTGGCAATCCAATTTTTTAGAATCTCTGATTGAATGATTGTCATTTTGTTACTTTCAACCATTTTTGAACGGCACCTTCAGTTAACCAATATTCATTTGATTTTTGGTTTGCATTCAATGTTATAGAAAATTCAATCTCGTTGAAACCTTTAAAGCCAGCAGATAATGTTCGAATTAAACCTCCACGATTGATTAAAATTTCTACAGATTCAGGTCTGCCAAGTTTCATCCAAGTAGCTTCTAAATCGTTGTTTATTCGCACACCATTCAGTGCTATAATTTCATCATTAACATTCAATCCTAAATCTAAAGATGGACCCGGATTTCTCACATATTTTACAATTGTTTTACCGTTTGATAGTTCGCAATTTGATCCCCAGTTGAATTTATTGGCTTCAACTTTTTTTATGTCTAATTCTAGATTTTTGAAAATTGACAAATAATCAGGAGATTCTGTTGTAGCTAGCCATTTGTTGAAATCAGCAGACAAATCTACACCAGCAATTTTATTACAAACATTTAGAAAATCCTCATCAGTATACCCTATACCATCTTTTGCTTTCCCTTTTTTCGTGTTTAGATAGAAATCATTGTAAAGTGTTTTGTAAACATCGTCCAATGATTTATTACCATTGGTAGCTTTTGATATAGTCATGTCTAACAAAGCACCAATGATTAATCCTTTAGAATAATAGGAATATGAGTTGTTTTTTGAATTTTCTGAGGGACGATATTCCTTTATCCATGCATCCCAACTCATTTCATGAAGGGTAGCGATTTTGCTCCCTGCTCTGTTTTCATGATTATTAATATATCCTATCAAGGTATTTAAAAAGTCTTGGCGGCTTATATATCCGGCGCGCATTAATGCCAATTCATCATAATACGAGGTAATTCCTTCGGCAATCCATAACGATTTGGTGTAATTTTCATTGCTATAGTCAAATGGGCCCAAGGCAACTGGCCTAATTCTCTTCACATTCCACAAATGGAAATATTCGTGGGCAACCAAGCCTAATAATCCTTGATAACTGCTAGTGTTAGCGTATCCGAAACGAGACATCATGAGGGTGGATCCGTTTTTGTGTTCTAAACCGCCTCCACCTGCTTCAACATTTTGAATGATGAAAGTATAGGATTTACATGGGTGAATGCCAACAATATTCGTCATGGTTTGACAAATATGTTGCATATCCAATTTTAGTTTTTCAATATTTGCGTTGTTTTTGCCAACTAACGCAACACGGTGCTTGACATTTGACACTTCGAATTCAAATGTTTGGAAATTGCCCAATTGAACAGGCGAATCTACCAACTCATCGTAGTTTTCGAATTGTATGAATAACTCATTGTGAGAATTGGATATTAGGTCTTGACTTGTTACATTCATTGGACTTGCCGCTGAAATCCAACCAGCAGGAGTAAGCACTGTGAGTTCACCATTGAGTTTTTCTTTTCCTTCAACAAACATCAAAACAGAACCCATATTTAATAAAGCTTGATCTTCATCAATAAATGAAGTTCTAACGCTTAATTCAAAGCAATATACTTTATATCTAAATGAAATTTTATCTCCTTTTTTGGTAGGGAAGGACCAAGTGTTTTTGTCTAATTTGTTAACTTCAATAGCCCTGCTGTTAACGTCGCAACTTACTGCTTCTGCATTTTTTGCAAATTCACGAACCAAGTAACTACCGGGTGTCCAAACCGGCATACTTATTTTTGTAACGCCTTTTTCGCTGGCAATGGTTTGAATAAGTACTTCAGCATAATGGTTTTTCGGGTTTGGAATACGAATTTCGTATTTTACATTTTGAGCGTCGATGTTGGTCATTGATAAAAATAGAATTACAATAAGAAAAAGTATTTTTTTCTGCATCTTGCAAATTTCATTCTTTTTGCTCAATTTATAATGGAAAATTTATGTGAGTTTTTTTTATTATCTTTGATATTATGAAAAACAGGTTAGTTCTCTCAATATTTGTTTTAGGCGTATTTTTTGTTTCATTAAATACATCTTGTACAAAAGAAACAACAACAACCAATAAAGATACAACTTCAGTTGATACAACGAAAAAAGCTACATATTTAGAGCAGATGTTTGAATTGTATGTATTGAATTCGCCAGTTATCATAACATCCGCTATTGATACTGCTGGCAATAACATTACAGCGCAATATCAAGATGAGATTATTACATTGAAAAAGAAGACTTATTACGATGGTCCTTTAGAAATTTTGGCAGGAGGTACATTGTATACTGGAACTTGGAAATCCAACAGCGATTATTCAACATTAGAACTATCAATTACAGGAAAGCCTGAGTTTGAGTTCTTTCTAAGTCCTTGGCGTTTCACTTATAAATCGCTGACAATTTTAAGATTGGCTCCAATTACCAATCCTTTGAAAAAGACATTAGAACTACAAAAGAAGTAATTAATCTTCTTCGTCTCTTTCCATGATTACAGTTTTTCTAACTGTTTTTCGTTTTTATCTTAGATAGGTGAATTTTCATTCTTTTATCAATACTGAAATCAAATTTGAATGAGTATCTTTGTTTCATGGAAGAAATATTTGTGAACAAAGTAGCAAACAGTGGTTTAATTACAATAAACCTAGAAGATTTTTATTCCGTTGGCGACAGGGTTGAAATTGATGTGAAGGATTTATTATTTATGGGATTGGTATTGAAGGAAAAAGATTTCCGTGAATTCATCAAAATCAATGATTGGACCATTTATCAAGACAAATTCGTATCTGTACATTGTTCCGCTGATGCCATTGTGCCAACGTGGGCATATATGCTTATAGCCGCCAAGTTATCTGGAATTGCGGCTAAAGTAGTTTTCGGAGATTTGAACGCACTTGAAGCTGCTCTTTGGGAAAATGCATTCGACCATTTAGAAATAGAAGATTACCGAGATCAAAAAGTAGTAATCAAAGGTTGCGGAGATTTACCTGTTTCTCCTGCGGCCTACACAAACATCTCGAATAAGTTAGTTCCAGTAGTGCAAAGTTTAATGTATGGCGAACCATGCAGCACAGTGCCTGTTTATAAAAGAAAAAGTTAATTAGACAGATTCATCCTCCCGAAAGCTTTCGGGATAAGGGATAATCTGTCTAACCTGTCTAATCCGTCTAAACTTATTTTGGGTTTAATCAATAAAGGTAACCTTAATTGTATTGGTTCTTTGTTTCTTATGAATTGGCATGCTTGCACAATTGATAACACAATCTCCCTCAATAACAATTTTTTCGTCTTTTAAAATGTCTATGATATCTTGGAAAGTTTCATCAGTGCTCACAAATTTATCGTAATAAAATCCGCGTACACCCCAAACAAGACTCAATGTATTCAGCAAGAATTTATTGTCTGTAAAAATATAAATACTTGCTTCTGGACGGTAACTCGCAACTTTAAATCCGGTGTATCCACTTTTTGTCATGGCAATAATTGCTTTTGCTTTTAAGTGGTCACTCATTCTTACTGCGGTAAAACAAATTTCATCTGATGCAAAAGAAGGAGAGGAGGCATCTGGCTTCACCCCTTTATAGTAAGCCCTTCTGTCTGATTCTATATCAGTGATGATGCTATTCATAAATTCAATAACACGTATTGGGTATTTACCAACGGATGTTTCGGCAGAAAGCATTACTGCATCGGCACCATCTAAAACCGCATTTGCTACATCTGTTATTTCTGCTCGTGTTGGCATGCTATCTGTAATCATGCTTTCCATCATTTGGGTGGCAATAATTACTGGCTTAGCTGCCAAAATGCATTTTTCAACAATTGATTTTTGAATTAGAGGGACTTTTTGAAGAGGTACTTCAACTCCCAAATCACCACGAGCCACCATAATGCCGTCAGCTACTTTAATAATGCTGTCTATATTGGCAACCGCTTCTGGCTTTTCTATTTTTGCAATTACTTTGGTGTGTTTTCCTTTTGCTGCGATTATTTCCTTTACAGCAATAATATCTTCAGCGGTTCTTACAAATGACAATGCAACCCAATCAACATTTTTTTCTAAACCAAATTCAAGATCAATTAAATCTTTTTCAGTTAAGCAAGGAATTGTCACTTTCGTATTCGGTAGGTTAAATCCTTTATTTGATGTCAAAATCCCACCAGCTACAACAATTGCTTTTAAATTCTTTGCATCTATAATACTGTCTATAACCAATTCGGATTTCCCATCGTTCAATAATATACGTTCTCCAGGTTTTGCGTCTAAGGGAAGTCTATCATATGAAACATAGAGCTTTTCTTTTGTACTGATACATTCAACAGTAGTAACAATAATTGATTCCCCATCAACAAGATGAATTTCTCCATCTACTTTGCCAATACGCAATTTTGGTCCTTGAAGGTCTTGCAGAAGGGCAATATGGCTTCCTAATTTTTCATTGATTTTTCTGACGCGCTCAATAACTTCGTTGTGTATTTCATGTGCTCCGTGAGAAAAGTTTAGTCGGCAAACATCCACACCAGCGTGAATTATTTTCTCTAGCATTTCTTCGCTGCTAGTTGCAGGACCTATTGTTGCTACTATTTTGGTTTTGTTGAAATTCTCGTTGTACATATTTTATTTATAGATGTCGCAGCAAATTAACCCATGTAAATTTTATTGCTTTTTCTGGTGGAAAAACATAAGCCGTTTGAATTTTATCCATCGATTTTAGTTTTTCTAACCAAAGTTCAAAGTTAGGCATTAGTTCTTCATCCTCTATCAAAATCCAATAATCTGGAGTCGGTTTTCCTGAATAAATTTTTCCCAAAGTGCCATTATTTTGCAAAATCCACATCGAAGTAGCGTATTCTGAACCCTGAAAATGGTATTCAACATGCTGCGAAATCCTATTTTGCGACAAATTTATTGCAAAAGTTTCGGGTTCGCACACAAATTTTAAAGAAAAAGTGTCTTCAAGACACCAAGCCAGCAAATACGGGCTAGAATCAGCATGTACGGCCACTATTTTGAAGTCGTTTGGATGCTTAATAATGGTAGATTTGTATCTTTTCATTGACAAAATTTCAATACAAAAATAAATTTTCATTCTGATGTCAAGAAAAAAATGTTTCTTTGTAGCGCAAAAAAACACTCATTATTATTCATTATTATCATGTCAGACATTGCAGAAAAAGTAAAAGCCATTATCGTAGATAAGCTTGGCGTAGATGAAGCAGACGTTGTTACGGATGCTAGTTTCACCAATGATTTGGGTGCAGACTCATTAGACACAGTTGAATTGATCATGGAATTCGAAAAAGAATTCGACATCAGTATTCCCGATGATCAAGCAGAAAAAATCCAAACAGTTGGGGAAGCTGTTCGTTACATCGAAGAAAACAAAAACTAATTTATGCAACTCCGGAGAGTTGTTGTAACTGGAATGGGCGCAATTACGCCCATCGGGAATACTCTAAATGAGTATTGGAAAGCACTGGTAGCAGGTACCAGTGGAGCTGGTTTAATTACCCATTTTGATACTTCTAAGTACAAAGTGAAGTTTGCTTGTGAGGTCAAGAATTTTGACGTCCTAAACTTCATTGATAGAAAAGAAGCGCGAAAAATGGATCCATTTGCCCAGTTTGCTATGGTGGCCGCCGATGAAGCTATTTTACATAGTGGAATCTTACAACAATCTCACAACCTCGATCGTATCGGGGTTATTTGGGGCGCTGGAATAGGTGGCTTGTCTACCTTTTTCACTGAAATTGTAGATTATGCTAAGGGCGATGGCACACCACGCTTTTCGCCCTTTTTCATTCCTCGAATGATCATTGACATTGCTGCTGGGTATGTTTCTATGAAACATAATTTGAGAGGTCCCAATTATGGTACCGTTTCAGCTTGTGCTTCTTCAACCCACGCTTTGATTGATGCATTCAACCTAATCCGACTTGGTAAAGCCGATGCCATTGTTACTGGAGGATCAGAAGCCTGTGTTAACGAACCCTCTGTAGGAGGTTTTAGTAACATGAAAGCCCTTTCCGAAAGAAATGATGACATTATGACCGCCTCAAGGCCTTTTGATAAAGACCGCGACGGATTTGTTATGGGTGAAGGTGCTGCTTCTCTTGTTCTTGAAGACCTTGAGCATGCAAAAGCACGCGGTGCAACAATCTATGCAGAAATTGTTGGTGGTGGAATGACGGCAGATGCCTATCATTTAACTGCCCCTCATCCAGAAGGTTTGGGAGCGAAAAATGTAATGATTGCCGCTCTTGATGACGCTGGAATGAAAGGAAGCGATATTGATTATATCAATGTGCACGGTACAAGTACACCATTGGGTGACATTGCCGAAACAAAAGCCATCAAATCAGTTTTTGGTGAGCATGTATATAACCTCAATATTTCAAGTACAAAAAGTCAAACAGGACATTTATTAGGTGGAGCTGGTGCTATTGAAGGACTCGCAAGCGTACTATCGGTATATCACAACGTCGTACCTCCTACAATAAATCACTTTACTGATGATCCAGAAATTGATTCCAAGTTAAATCTAACATTTAATGTAGCACAACATCGTATTGTCAATGCTGCTTTAAGTAATACATTTGGTTTTGGTGGTCATAATGCTTCTGTGATTTTCAAAAAATTCGTAGACTAATTGTTTGTGGATTGAAGCTTCTTTTTAAAAGATCCCCTCAACAAATTAAACATCTGAGACGTAAAATTTATCTCATTACTGGGGTAAGACCTTTCCGTTTGTCAATTTATCGCGAAGCACTTACGCATAGTTCAGCCGCCGATGCAACACTTTCAGGCAATTTATTTGCGCCTAGAACATTAGATAACGAACGTTTAGAGTTTTTGGGGGATGCAATTCTTGATTCTGTAATTGCCGAATTGCTATTCAATAGGTTTCCTTATAAAGATGAAGGATTTCTTACAGAAATGAGAACCAGAATTGTGAACCGCGAACAAATGGGTATGCTTGCTCATCGTTTGGGATTGGTTGATGTAATGGAAATGAAGCAAGAACTTCAAAAAAACCATACAGCACTTAAAACAATTGGTGGCAATGCTCTTGAAGCTTTAATCGGCGCTATTTATCTTGATAAAGGATATAAAAAAGTATCGAAATTTATTCACGATCGATTGGTAGGTCAATACTTAGATATTGATAAACTTATGCTCACAACAGTAAGTTACAAAGCCTTATTTACGAAGTGGATACAGAAAAATCAAAAGAAATTAGAGTGGAAATTTGATACAGAGGGAACAGGTAAAAATGATAACCACATAGTTTCCATGATGGTTGATGATGAACTTTGGTTCTCTGAAGTTAACAAAACTAGAAAAAAAGGAGAGGAGCTATGCTGTGAAAAAGCTTGTCGAAAATTAGAATTGGTTGATATCTAACTAACCTTTTTTCTTATTCCTCAGTAGATTCGCTGCTGTCATTGTTCGGAACATAAATAACTTGCCCGGATTCTTTTGCAAATTGACACCACTCACATTTATTACAACCTTCCATGAAATTCAAACTTTGAAGCTTCTCATTTGCCTTGAGTACCCATGATTTTATTAAATCGAAATCGTCATTGGAATAAATAATTGGAAAATCCTGAAACACCCCATCATCGTTTGAAATTAGTGATTCTATAACACCATTTCTAGATTTCCAGTTTTTATCTTTGAAGGACTCATTAATCATCATGGTATATAAACCCAATTGAAACCAATAAGAAGGCGGAAAATTGCCTTTTTCAATATTTTGCTTTGAAGGGATTTTAGATTTTGTTTCGGTATTTTTAAGTTTGCTTGTTTTATAATCGTAAACAGTGATATCATTTCCCTCAAAAACCATTTTATCTAAATTTCCTGTAATTGAAATTCCTTCAATTTTGGTGGAAATTGAAAATTCAGTTTCAATTTTTTCGTATTTTTCATATTGCTGAATTTTCTGAGTATGGTATTTAGGCAAAATTGAACGGCCTTGGTCAAGTCGTAACTCAAATTGTTTTTGGGTAAATCCAGCGCGAACTTTCATCATTTCGTATTCAAAATGTTTCACCAATTCAGGTTGCGACATCCATTTTTTTGCATTCACTCCTTTTACAACAAATTCGCGTAACGCAGCATGAATGGCAGTACCAAATGCGCCGTATTGATTAGGCGCTGACGGAACCCGTAATATTCGGCTGAAATAAAATTCTACTCCACACGACATTAATGTTTCAATGGATGTGGGTGAAAATATTAAATTTTCAACTTTTGATTTAAGCCAATCTTTCTTATCAATTTCCAATATGGGTTTGGATGTTCTTTCCAAACATTTTTGTTGTGCCCACAATAATTTCTCCATCGGAATTTCCATGGGTTCTTTGGGTATTTGATTTTCTTTGGCAATGTCCAAAACAAAAGTTGATGCCAAGCTATCAGATACTTTTGAGGCAATTTTATATTTGCAATAACTAATAATAAGTTGTTTTTTAGCCCTTGTCATGGCAACATAGAACAATCGCCTTCTTTCTTCAAAGGAATCGGAAACAGAACTTTCACTTTCAATTACTTTGTTGTTACCGAGTATCAATTGACGAATATTATATGGTAATTTCATGCCTTCATCTTTCTCCCAAACAGTATCATTTCCCCTTAAAATATAAACATGTTCAAACTCTAACCCCTTAGAACCATGGGCGGTTAATAGCTGAACTCCAGAACTGTTGCCAATTCGTTTTTCAAGGAATAAAGGAATATCAGATTTTTCCATTTTTTGAAACATAGAAATCATTTCTTTTAATGAAATAAATGGAATACGGTTGTTTTGCTGGACAGCAAACTCCATAAAACTATGTAGGATTTCCATTGACCAACCCGTGTCGTCTTGCTTTAATGCGTGTGCTAGAAAACCACCTTCACTGTATATTCTTTGAATTAACGTAGGCACATTTTCGACGGTGGCAATTTTTATCCATTTTTCTACATTGTCCCACAATGCTTTAATAGCATCGTGTGATTCCTTGCCATAAATTTCTTCAGCGTCGGGTGATTTTAGAATTTTTGAAAAATGTTCTCTCCATGAATAACTTTCGTTATGGTATTCCTTTTTGCGTTTAATCTGATAAATTTCAACCGAAATTTGATTCAAAGTAAAAGTTGATATCGCATATCTATCGCTCAACAGCAATTGGTAAATTAGATACTCTCCAGAGTTTGGAAGACTGGCCTCGTATGACAAATACGTCATCCACTGAATGAGCTGTTTTACAATTGGCTCTTGTAAAATATTGATAGCCCTATTTAGTACGAAAGGGATATTTTTCTCTTGAAAGAGTTCTATAATTGTTTGTGAATGCTTGTGCTGGCTATATAAAACAGCAATTTCTTTTGGAACAATACCCTCATTCAACTGCAATTCAATTCTTTCAACGATACCCACAGATTCGTGGAATTCATTTTGATATTGGATAATTTCAGTTTCCAAATTTGGGAAATCCTTATTGGCTCCGCTACTGATCAAATCCTTACTTAACCCTTCAATTGTATTGACCAATCTGCTCTTGTTTTTAGAAATCAATTTCACACTGTCGTCTAAGATTGATTGGCTACTTCTATAATTTTTTGTAAGTACAATTGTGGTTAAGTTTTTAGCATACTTTTCTTTGAAACCAAGCATGTTACTCACCTTAGCGCCTTGGAAAGCATAAATGCTTTGATCGTCATCTCCAACTACAAAACAGTTGGGATTATCTTCCCAATATTCAATGAGAGAATATAATATTTCATTTTGAATTCCGCTAGTATCTTGGTATTCGTCAACCAAAACATATTGGTATTTCTCTTGTACAATGGATAGGAGTTCTTGGTCTGTTTTTAATTTCTCATTTACCCAATTGAGCATGTCAGAAAATTCATATACGCCAAGTTCTTTTTTGAGGGAATTATATCTGTCGAGCAATTTCGATGCCTCAATTAGTTTTTTCCAATTGTCTTGTAATGGCTTTCTTAGGTTTGCTTTGATGTCTCCGGCATTGAATTCCTTGTATTTTTTCTGATATACCATTTTTGGGAATTGCAATTTGAACATTTCATCGTCATTTAAAATATCAATCCAGAGTTTGAATGTATCCACATTATATCCCTCAGACTCCATTAAATTCCATGTTTTACGCAAGTTTCCAATGAGCGTGGTATCGCTATCTGAATAGCTTTTTAGCGGAGAATCTTCATGTATTTCTTCAATAATTTGTTGTAGGATGTCAATGCGTTCTAAATCATCCATCACGCGCATTTCACGTTTGCCAAATTTGTCTGGAAAGTCTTTTATGATTTTGTTGCAAAGTCCGTGGAAAGTAAAAATATTTACTTTGTAAGCATCGCTTCCCATAAAAGTTGCCAAACGCTGTTGCATGGCAGTAGCACCGGCATCGGTGTAGGTCAAGCACAATATGTTTTCCGGAATTGATTCTTTTTCAAGGATATTCAGTATTCGGGTAGCCAGAATTTGGGTTTTACCAGTTCCAGGGCCTGCAATAACCATAACTGGTCCTTCCAATTGCTCAACAGCCTGCTTTTGCTCAGGATTTAATGATTGAAAAAGAGAATCAAATGAATTCATAGTTTGATAAATATAAGAAATTTCTTTCAAATTTCAAAATAAATCAACTTTTTATGTAGAATGTTTGATAAAACCAAAAACCTCTTCCATCTTTGCTATATAATGCAAAATACGAAGTCGCAATACAATGAGGTTATTAAAATATGCCGTACAATTTTCTTAAAGAAAAATGCAGATTATGGCACTTCTTGGAGATTGTTTCGTCCAAGTAGTTTAACCGACCAAATTTATATTAAGGCTCAACGCATCAAAAATATTGAAGAATCGGGTAATAACGTAGTTGGTGATGATATCAAAAGTGAATTCATGGGCATTGTCAATTATTCCATCATTGCACTTATTCAACTTGAAATGATTGCCGCTAAATCAGAATCAGACGATATTGAAACAATAGCAAAAGCATACGACAATTGGGCCACCAAAACCCGTGACTTAATGCTACTTAAAAATTCAGATTATAGTGAGGTATGGCGAGAAATGAGAATTTCTAGTTTTACAGATTTGATTTTGGTGAAAATTGCCAGAATTAAACAAATTGAAGATAACCTAGGTAAGGTATCCGTAAGCGAAGGGCCTGATGCCAATTATCAAGACATTATCAATTATGCCATATTTGCATTAATTCGGATTTGATACTAAAACCATGAAAAAATACTTGAATTTGTTTGTGCGCTATTTTACTGGGGCGTTGTTTATTTTCTCCGGTATTGTTAAGCTCAACGATCCAAGTGGATTCGCCATTAAACTCAACGAATATTTCGACGTATTTGCTCAAGATGTTGCTGTTCAACAAGATTCAGTGAGTCTCATTTGTGAAGTAAACAATAAAAAATTAATTGAGAAAACCTATGCCCTTTATGCTTTCGATAAAGTGAAAGCCGTTGAATGGCATATCAATCCAACAAAAGTAGATAACCCTCCACCTTATACCCGCTTTGAGGTTTTTGGTACATGGGGCGGAACTCAGTTTATTTCCGATTCATTTGTTGATCCACCGGTTTTAACTGCAAAATTTACGTTGTTAAAAAACAATCAAATTGTATTTGAAAAAATTGAAAAAATAGATACCAACCAATATGGAATTCGCGATTATGCCTATCAAATAAACTTAGAGCAATTCGTGAAACAAGAATCTTGGTTGCATGGGTTTTTTAAATCATGTAAAAATTACTCCTTATATTTTAGTGTGTTCTTTTGTGCCTTGGAGGTGATTCTCGGATTTGCCATGATTATTGCGTGGCAAATGGATATAGCGTTGTTTATTACGGCTTTATTGGTTGTTTTCTTTACGTTTCTGACTTGGTATTCAGCCTATTATAATAAGGTAACCGATTGTGGTTGCTTTGGCGACTTTTTGAAATTGAAACCTTGGGCGTCCTTCAAAAAAGATTTGATTCTCATTGTTTTGGTGGGGATAATGTACTTAGGAAAAAAGAATTACTCATCTTGGTTTGAAAAACAACGAGGAAATGTAATTATGCTTGTTTTTTCTGGAGGAACATTCCTCTTTGGAATATTGTGTTACCTCTATTTGCCGCTTTGGGATTTCCTTCCATATAAAAAAGGGAATGACATCAAGCAAATAATGACTTTTGTGCCCAAAGGGGAAAGAGCAACAGATAGTGTAACATTGAAATTTGTTTTGCAAAAAGGAAGTGACTCTGTGAAGGTGACTAGCAAAGAATATGCAGCTTACACTGAAAAAGGGTATACCTTTAGCAGACAAGACCGCCAGGTAATTATTGAAGGATATAAATCGCCCATTCATGATTTTTCAATCATGGATCAGACCCGTGGAATTGATTACACTGATACAATGCTCAATGCAAAGAGTCCACAAATATTCTTTATAGTTCCAGTTTTAGATGCTGCCAACATAAAGCAAATTGAAAAGGTGATCGCCATTTATAAGTGGGCTATTGCCAATAAATATAAGTTTTATGCATTAACCTCGGCCTCTGCTGAACCGGCAAAGCAATTTTGTTTAAAATACAAATTACCATTTGGATTTTTTGCGTCAGATCAAAAAATGCTAATGACAATGGCCAGATACAATCCAACACTTTATTTATTTGATGGCGCAACGGTAAAGGATAAGTGGAGTGGCAATCATATTCCTGCTATTGAAGATTTACAATCGTACCTAAAATGATCAAGCCATTTTTTAAAAAGTTTCGCTTTTTAATGGCGGTTTTGGTTGGATTGGTGTTGTTTATTTTCGTCTTATTTCAAGCTTTGCCTAGCGCTGATCAAATATTGAGTGCACAGCGTTCTGATTCTGCTACCACAGCTGCTATTGTAAAGGATTTAGGTCTAGATCAACCCACTTGGAAACAGGGTTTGTATTATTTGAACGACTTATCACCGGTTTCAGTGTATGCCAATTCAAGTAATACAGAGAATTTAACTGGATATGCATTGTCATTAGGTTCTTATAGTCTTTGGGTTAAATTCCCTTACTTGAGAACATCATTTCAAACAAAGCAAAAGGTATCGTCTATGTTAATTGAAGCCTTTTGGGGAACTATGGTTTTGGCATTTGCTGCAATTATTGTTTCTATCTTAATTGGCATTCCTCTTGGGGTATTGGCTGCGAAAAAACAAGGAACTTGGATTGATAATTTAATTGTTTGGCTATCAACCATAGGTATTTCTGTGCCATCGTTTTTCTCGGCAATGATTTTCTCTTGGTTGTTCGGATTTGTTTTGGCAAAATATACCCATTTGCCAATGACGGGAAGTTTATGGGAAATTGATTCCTTTGGCGAAACAAAATCATTGGTGTTTTCAAACTTAATTCTACCCGCAATTGCACTTGGAATTCGTCCATTGGCAGTTTTTATTCAACTAACAAGAAATACCATGGTTGAAATTTTGGGTTTAGATTTTATAAGAACAGCCCGTGCAAAAGGATTAAGTGAAAGTGTAGTTATTTGGGGACATGCCTTTCCTAACGCATTGAATCCATTGATTACATCTATAGGTGGTTGGTTTAGCAGTTTGCTTGCTGGATCGTTCTTTACAGAGTATATATTCCAATGGAAAGGCCTAGGTAAGGTTACCATTGAGGCACTACAGCAAAGTGATTTACCAGTGGTTATGGGTGCCGTTTTATTCACAGCATGTGTGTTTTTCGTTATCCATAGTTTCACAGAGCTGTTGTATGTTTGGATCGATCCTCGGATGAAAAATGAATAAAGTTTATTTAATAGGGCTTCCTGCTTCAGGCAAAACAACTACCGCTAAATGGTTAGCGGAAAAAATGGGTTGGAATAATTTGGATTTAGATGATGTCCTAGAAAATGAAACGGGTATGACTGTATCGCAATATTTTTCTGAATATGGCGAAGATAAATTTAGAGAATTAGAATCTACCATATTAAAAAACACAAAGAATTTAAAGCAGTTTGTTATTAGTTGTGGAGGAGGAACTGCGGCTCATTTTAACAACATGGATTGGATGTGTTCAAACGGCATGACAATCTATTTAAATACAGATTTAAGCGTAATTATTTCGAGAATACAGAAAAATTCGGATGTAAGGCCAATGTTTTCGGGACTTTCCGTAGAACAAATTCGACTTAGGTTACTAGAAGTGTTAGAAGAACGCGCAATTTTTTATAGTAAATCAAAAATAATTTGGAATAATTCAACGCCTACAGAAATGTTGCATTTTGCAGTAAATCAATTAGTTGCTTTTTGATTTTCGAAATTTATTTGAAATGTTAATTATTCGTTAATAATTAATACGACTTTTTTTAAAAAATAGTTTGCAAAAGTCAATTGCTTTCTTACTTTTGGATTATTAACCTATTATAAAACAATATACAATGAACAAATCAGATTTAATCGGTAAGATGGCATCAGATGCTGGTATTACCAAGACTCAAGCTCAAGCAGCTTTAAACAGTTTCATCGGTGCAACAACTGGTGCTTTGAAAGCAGACGACAAGGTTATTCTTGTTGGATTTGGTACTTTCTCTACTTCAACTCGTAGCGCGCGTAAAGGCCGTAACCCACAAACTGGTAAAGAAATTGACATTGCTGCTAAAAAAGTAGTAAAATTCAAAGCAGGTGCTGAATTAAGCGAAAACGTAAAGTAATATTTTTACTAAACACATTTAAAACCCCGCTTTGCGGGGTTTTCTGTTTTATACGTATTTTTGAAGATGCATTTTTCGCCAAAACAACTATTCCTAAATTCTGTTGCCCAAACCAATCCTGAACCCTTGGCGCTTGAAATTGATAGAGCCGATGGGAATTATTTGTATGACATTCATGGCAACAAATTTCTAGATTTAATATCTGGCATTTCCGTTTGTAGTATCGGTCATCAAAATCCTTTGGTTATTGATGCCATCATTGAACAAACAAAAAAGCATATGCACGTTATGGTTTATGGCGAAACAGTTCAAATGCCCCAAAATAATTATGCGCAATTTATAGTAGATCATTTACCTGAATCTTTAAACAATGTTTACTTCGTAAATAGTGGTTCAGAGGCTATAGATGCTGCCATGAAATTGGCAAAAAGATATACAGGCAAACATTCATTTGTTGCACATAAGTTGGCTTACCATGGAAGTTCTCAGGGTCCATTAAGTTTAATGAGCGACGAATATTTCGTTCCAAAATATAGGCCACTTTTAAATAACGTATTTTTTGTAGATCAAAATTCAATTGAGTCAATTCAAGAATTACCTCAATCTAATGTAGCCGCTGTTGTTGTTGAACTAATACAAGCTGAAAAAGGAGTATCCATTTCATCTGTTGAATATATCCAAGCCCTTTATAAATATGCAAAATCAATTGATGCATTCTTCATTGTTGACGAAATCCAAACTGGTTTTGGAAGAACAGGAACAAAGTTTTGCTTCGAGCAATACAATATTGTCCCAGATATCCTCGTTTTGGGCAAAGCCTTGGGAGGTGGAATGCCAATGGGTGCAATCGTCGCCCCTAAACACGTCATGCAATCTTTTGCTAACTTTCCAATTTTAGGTCATATCACTACTTTTGGGGGACATCCAGTTTGTTGTGCAGCGGGCCTTGCTGCCAATAAATATCTGTTTGATAATTACGAAAGCTTCAATATCCCTCAAAAAGAGGAACTGTTCAAGTCTTTACTTGTTCATCCTAAAATAAAAAAAGTTTCAGGAAAAGGTTTGCTTTTGGCTTGTCATCTTGGTGATGGGGTGGAAGGACCCAAATTAATTCACCTACTTCTTCAGGAAAAATTATTTACAGATTGGTTTTTATTTGAACCAAACGCAATTAGAATTTGTCCGCCTTTTACAATCACTACCGATGAAATTATTTCCGCCTGTAACATCATAAAGGTTTGTTTAACCCAATTAAATTAATTTATTTTTGGGGGTAATTCATATTATATTTGTTTAACCAATGCAATGGAAGTGAAAATCCTTCAGAAAACAAAATATATATTGTCTGCAGTTTTAATTGCTGCAGTTTCTGTTTTTGCGGGATGTACTAAAATTCATGACGTACAAAATGAAGATTTGAATTCTCAAATTACATTCAATAACAATATCAACGATTTTCTCTCTATTTATGAAATTGTAGAGCATATTAATTCAACCAAATCAAGTCAAGGACTTGTTGGGATCTATTTGGATTCCATTGAAAAGCAAGTAAATTGTAAAATAATCATCATTGATTCAATCACATCCGACGGCGATGGTTATGCTTATCGTATTCAATTTCCAGAGTATAAAAAGAATTTCAATCAATCGGCGTTAAATTACGATGGTAAAGCAAGATTTGGTTCTGTTTTGGTTGAAGTGAGTCAAAATTACAGAGAGTTAAATACAACTACCACCATCAGTATTGGCGATACCAACGCATTTTATATTGGGTCCGTTAATAATCCAATCAAGAAATTCACGGGTAAAATTAATCTATATAGAAGTTTCCAGGCAGTACTCTCAATGACATTTAATCAAGTGAAAATGGTTACTGATGTTGATTCGATGGTTTTTAGTGGACAATTGGCCATTCAATGGTCATCAGGGGAAAGCTCAGATGGGTTATTCAATGATGTAATTAATTACAATGGCGATGGCACATTTTCTTATAATAATTTACCTAATACATCTTGGAAAACCAGTTTGGCACTCGTGAAAAATATTGAAAATGGATGTTCTGCAAACATTGTAAAAGGAATTTTACAAATTGACAATAACAATTTACGTTATAGAATTGACTTCGATCCTTTCAACAATATGTCTTGCGATAATATTGCTAAAATTTACAGTGCCGGAAAAGAATATGAAGTTCGCATTCAATAAATTCATACTTCTTTTATTTACAGCTGTATTTGTTATAATGACCAGCGTAAGCTGTATCAAAGATCCGTTAACATCAAATGTTAAAATTATTGAAAATGTGGGCAAAATTGCCACGGTTCAAATGCAAATGTATACTTTACTTGATCATTTAAGGAATGGTTTTGATGCTGATATTTTGCCATATGGAGTAAAAAAGCAATTGATAGATAGCAATTTAAATGAACATTCGAAAACATATTTGATCGATTTTGGGAAGGGGTTATTATGCGGCGATTACATTACTAGAAGAGGATTACTTACCTATAAACATGTGGTTGATTCTACAAGGTACATCGATAGTGTAATTTGTGTCATGCCATATGTAAATGACAGTTTTGGTTGCCTCACCGGAAATGGTGCCATCCATATTTATGGGAAATATTGTATCGTAAAAACGTCTCCTGTTACAGATAATGTATTTTCTAGTTTGACAATTTGGAAGGATCCTTCCCTGTTGATTACTTCAGATCAGAGTGTTGGCGTAAAGCGTTTATTGACAGAACCTACCAAAATTTCATCAAAAGATGGATTTCAATTCAACGGTGGATTGGATCAAGTATTAATTAGAGAATCTTTTTCAATACTTCATCATGTGAATGTAACTGTGTCTAAATGTGAAAAATTAGCAAATTCATCTAATTTCCCGCAAGTGGGTAAATTAACATGCACAAAATCGGACTTTTCTAATAGTTCGGAACCATTAGAAGTAACCATAGACTTTGATCCCATGAGCGATGCAAAGCAAGATAATGTTGCAAAAGCTACTTCTGGGAATTTAGAATGGTTTTTCCAAATTCAGTAATCAACGAATAATTTCGAGGGGCATTTCAACAAATGCCATTTTATCACCTTCTTTTCTTAACCAAACATGCTGAACGCCATTTGTAATCCACATCCATTCACTGTCCATTTTTTTGTTATAAACCCCTGCTTGTATGATCGTATTTTGATCAATTTTAACTTCAGGAGCTTTGCATTCAACCAGAATTAATGGAGTTCCGGATTTCCCAAATGCAACAATATCAAATCGTTTGCGTAAATCCATAGCCCTTATTTCTCGTTCAATGGCTAAGTTGTTTAAAGGTATCTTGTAATATTGGTTTAAGTGGCAAATACAGTGTTGTCTAACCCATTCTTCAGGGGTTAGGGGGATAAATTTTTTTCTAACTGAATCAAAAATCATTTTTTTTTGTGTTTGAATTTGAATTTCAAAACTATATTCAGGAAAATTTAGCACCATAAAGGGTGTAAATTTACAAAAAAAAATGGCGAAAACCGCAGATACAATATCGGCTTATTGGGCACTTAGATCAGAAATAGAATCTCGGAAGTTTGCCCCTATATACCTTTTGCATGGCGACGAAACCTATTTTATTGATGCCATCTCAGATTTGATAGAATCAAAAGTGCTTTCTGAAGCTGAAAAAAGTTTCAACCAATCTATCGTTTATGGGAAGGATGTAAAAATGCCAGAACTGATGTCTATGGCAAGAAGATATCCAATGATGAGTGATTTTCAACTCATTCTTGTAAAAGACGCTCAAGATTTGAAGGAATGGGATATGTTTTTGAGTTATGCTGAAAATCCATTGAAATCTACAATTTTGGTATTCGCTTTTAGGAATGCAAAAATGGATTTGCGCACAAAAACAGGTAAATTGATTGCCAAATATTGTGAGTTCAATTCCTCCAAATTGCGTGATTATCAAATAAAAAACTGGTTGCCTAAATATGCCGAATCTAAGGGTAGATCTCTTGATGTAGAAGCAATTAACCTTCTGTTAGATTTACTGGGTGCTGATTTGCCGTTAATTCACAACGAATTAGATAAAATCTTTATTACTGTAAAAGAAGCTTATATACGGGCATCACATGTTGAAGAGCATGTTGGTTTTAATAGGGAATACAACGTATTTGAACTTCAAACCGCATTAGGTAATAGAAACTTTAACAAATCTGTTCAAATTGCCCACCAAATGAGTGTGCGTGCTGAAAAAGGCGAATTCATGAGAATGGTACCTGTATTGTTCGGTTTTTTTACCAAAATCATAGCAATGCATAATTCAAAGGCAAAATCACCAGGTGAATTGGCTTCGGAAATTGGGGTTGCGCCATATTTCATGGATGACTATCTCAGAGCCAAAAGCAATTATGCAATGTCTGATTTAGAATGGGCAGTGAGTCAAATCAAATACCTTGATTTGCGATTGAAAGGTGTTCACCGAGGTGCTGCTACTGATGGCGAGTTATTAATTGAAACCGTTGTCAATATTTTGAAAAAGACAAAATAATTTTGTCATTATTTTTACATTTTTAATTCTAAATTGTGATTTTAATTGAAAATGCTTTTAATTCGCATTTACTAATTTTAATTTATGAAAAAAATCTACATATTTTTAAGTTCAATTGCCGTTGTTTCTGCGGTTTTTGCTCAAGCGCCTACTAGTGTCCCTTCTGGTTCACCGGTAATTGTTTCTGCGAAATCTAAAAGTTCAAACGTTTTTATTGACAATGATGCCAAAATTGGCGGCATGGTTAAACCAAAAGCCAACAAAACTACAATTACGAGTAGAGGTGCAAATTTGAATGCATTTATTCGTATTGGTTCTACTTATTACGATTTACAATCGAATTTTTCAATGGCACACCGTGTTGTTGTTCACAAAGACCAAGCAGTTTCTGCTGGTTGGACATCTTCATATTCAGGTGCACAAGGTTTTCCAGGACGTGGAACTGGTTATAATTACAAAGGTGCTACTGACAATTGGGGTAAAAGCGACAGTAACCGTGTAGAAAATGTACGTACAGGGTGGCCTTGTATTGGTACATTGTCTGATGGTTCTGTATTTACAATTGGTCACGATGCTACCAATGGTGGTTTTTATATGACTAAAAGCACAAGTGCCTCTAGCCGCCCTTCTGTAACTACACAAATCTTACAAGATGCACCTTATAAGCCTATTTGGGCTCGTGCTGCTAGTAATGGCGATACCATTCATTTGGTTTGCTCTTATACAGATTCCGCTGCTCCAGGTGAAGAAAGATCTCCAACACGCAATGGTATTTTTGCACCAATGGTTTACAGCCGTTCTTTAGATGGCGGTGTTACTTGGGATAAAAAGCACATCATGTTACCTGATTACGACAGCACATTAACAGATAATGGTGGTTCTGACCAATATGCCATTGATGTAAAAGGAAATGTAGTTGCAATTGCGAATGCAGATATTTTCCAAGGTGTTATTTTATGGAAAAGTACTGATTTCGGTACAACGTTTACCCGAATTGATGCTGAGAAATTTAAATATGCCCCTTACAAATCAAAAACTATGATGAACGATACTCCATTTACCAATGATGGTACCGTGGATGTTGTTATTGACAAAAATAACAAACTTCATGCATTTTGGGGATTGGCTCGTGTTTTAGATGATGATACTTCTGATGAATCTTATAGTTTCTACCCTGGTTTACAAGCTATTATGTACTGGAATGAAGATTTCACTACAAGCCCAGTTGTAATTGCTCAAGGAAGTGCATATGACGCTGATGGTGATGGTATCAACACCTTACGTCCAAATACAGTTGCTGCGCTTTCAAGCGGCAAATTGCCTGCAAATACTTCTACGGTTACGCGTTTGGGTAATACTTCTGCAATGCGCCAACCAAATGCGGCATGTGATGCAAATGGAAATATTTTCTGTATTTTCTCTACTCCAATTGAGTTTGATTTATCTGACTTAGATGCAAACTTCCGCGATCTTGGAATTGTGGCTTCTACAGATGGTGGCAAAACTTGGACTACCCCACAAAATATTACCCAATCTGAATTGAAAGAAGATGATTTTGGTTCTGTTGCGCGCACAGTAAATGGATTTGTACACGTAATGTGGCAACAAGATGATATTCCAGGTACAAACTTGCAAAACAATGATGCATTGCAAGCCAACCACGATGTAGTTTTGAATACAATTTATTACCAAGCAATTCCAGTTCAAGATATCTTGGACGGTGCAATTGGTTTGGCAAGTGTTGATCAACCAAATACGGGTGAAGTTATGGTTGTTAACCAAAACTATCCTAACCCATTCGAAAATACCACCAATGTATTGGTTTGGTTAACCCGTCCAGGTGATGTGAAAATTGAAGTTCGCAACATGATGGGTGCGGTTGTTAAAACTCAAACTTATAACAGTTTGTTTCAAGGTAACCATGAATTGTCAATCGACGGTTCTGGTTTAACAGCTGGTGTTTATACTTATACATTAATCACAGGTGGCAATAGCGTAAGCAAAACCATGATGGTTAAATAATTTTAAAAAATAATTTCATAAAGAGGCCGGTATTTATATCGGCCTCTTTTATTTTTGCACTGTGAAAGTTGGATTCTTATATAATATTATTACCGCAACATTGTTTTTGCTCTCTTCCTTGTATTTGTCATTCGGCAATGTAAATATTCCTGCTTTGGACTATTATCAAATATCTCCAAAATATTTGGGCCTCCTTATTTTTCTATGGGGGACATTTCGCTTTTACAGAGCTTACATGTCCTTCAAAATGAATAAAAAACATGAAAATGAATAAAATTAGTTTATTATTGACATTTGCGGTCTTTGCAATTCTAGGCTGTCAAGATTTTAATTATGAGGGAAAAGGGAAAGACGTTGCAACCGCAGGCACCATCCAAATTGGATTTGACAGCGGTGATTCGCTCTTGGTGAATCAGTGGATAGAACTATTTGAATTCAATTACCCCAAAGCACACGTTGTTCCTAAATTTGCGAGTCAGGCACAATTGTTAAATTGGATTAAACAAGATTCTATTCAGGCTTTCGTACTTCACAACGAACTATCAAAAGACAAACAAGACTGGATTTGTGAAAAAAGAAACATAAAAATGCGCGCAACTATTTTAGGTTACGCCGCTCCTGTGTTTATTGTAAGCAAGAATACGTCCTTTTCAGAACTCTCTTTGGTTGAATTATTGCGTATATTTTCAAATTCAGCCAATTTTCGTAATTGCAAAGTGGCGTTTGACCCGAATGGAATAAATATTTTGCAAATAAATGACACAGCCCAAAAGTATATTTCTGAAAAAGTAAATTTAAATACAAACAAAACCATTCACTTTGCGAATTCTCAACAGATAATAGATTACGTTTCAACCCACGACAACACCATTGGCGTTGTTTCATTGAATTTAATTGCCAGCAAAAAAGACAGATTGGCAATGTCTAATATAAAGAAGGTTAAAGTTTTAAGCATTGGAAATATTGCCAATAACGCCTATTATTTGCCCTTTCAATCGCAAATAAAAGCCAAGCAATACCCATTTATACAACCGCTTATTGGATACGATTTTCAAGGGTATTCAGGATTGGGGAATGGATTTATTACTTATGTAAGAAGTCAGCCAGGACAAATAATCGTAAAAAAATCGGGGTTAATACCCGCTTTTGACGAGGGTAGAACCATAGAAATAATAGAAGAGTGAAACAATTATTGAAAAAAATCGTTTTACATAACATATAAATAACATTAATTTAGTTTTTTTGTACTTTGAAAATGAAAACCATAAAATTATCAGTATTAAGTTTAATTAGCTTAATTTCTTTGGGCTTAGGAGCGCAGTCTCTTGATGAAGCAAAACGCTTAAGTAGCAATGAACAATTTGAAGATGCTGAAAAAGTATTCCAAGAGTTAATTACATCTAAACCAAAAGAAGCAAATTTTTACTACTTCGCAGGTTTGAATTTAATGGCTAAAGGAGATTCTTTGGGAGCCATCAAAATGTTTGATGAAGGTTTGTTTAAATCTCCAAAATGTAAAATCAATAATGTAGGTAAAGGATACATTGCATTGCGTCAAGGTAAATATACCGAAGCGGAATTGTTTTTTACTCAAGCCTTAACCGAGAAATCAAAATTATTGCCTCTTATAAATAAAGAAATAGGTAGGGCTTACCTATTGGTTGAATGGGCTTCTCCAAAACAAATCATTGACAATGCCATTAAAGCTGAGCAATATTTAACTGTAGTAGCAGAAGAAGATTGGGAAGCAAAATTGTTATTGGGAGATGCTTATATGATGTCGAAAGGAAATGATTTGTCATTTGCTGTAACACAATACATCACTGCAGGTAATGAATTGCCAAACGATCCTCGTCCTTTATTAAAAGAAGCAATTGTATACAGAAGGGTTCAAAACTATGAATTGTCTAAAATACGTATTGAAGAATCTTTACTGAAAGAAAAAGAATATGCACCAGCTTATCGTCAATTGGCTGAAGTTTTTGGTTTGCTAAAAGACAAAGACAGTTCAATTTATTTCTATAAAGAATATTTGAAACGCAATAACAACCTTTCTGCACGCCGCAGATTCGTAGAGATGCTTTACTTGAATGGTCAATTCGATGAAGCTATTTCTGAAGCCAAAGACCTTTTGGCTGTTCATGAATTTCCAAATATCTATGGTGTTATTGCGTATGCTTACGTTGGTAAGAAAAATATCAATGCGGAAGAAGTAGCAGATGCATTTGCAAACTTTACAAAATACGAAGAGAAGTATATACCAAGTCAAAATAGATCTGCTTCTGCTAGAGAATCATACAACAAAGCATTTTTGATTTTCAAAAAAGGAGAAACGTTAAAGTCAGATTCATTATTGGATTATAAAGCATTAATCGATTCACTAAAGAGCACTTCACAAAAAAGTGATTCATTGAAAGCTGCTAATATTGAATTGAATGTTTCAAGAATAAAAGCAAATAAAGATAAAGAGTATGCGAATAGTTATAATTTATACTACAATGTTTTATCTGATACATCTAAATGTCAAGAGAATTGGTATGATGCAGCAAGAGAACAATTGTTTTCAGGTTCAAAATATGAATATGCTTTGGTTGTATTGGAATTGAAAAAAGTAAAAAGAAAAGGCAAATTGCCCCAACGTGATTTGTTTTATATGGGTCGTTGCTACAATCGTATGAAAAAATTCAACGAGGAAATAGCAATTAACAGGGAAATTATTGCGAATGATTCAAACTATTTAACAGGTTATTTAACCATAGCTAGGGCAAGTGTTCAAATGGATAAATACGATTCATTGGGTGCAGCTAGTTATGAATATACCAAATGGTTGAATAGATTAGATTCTACACAGAAAGTAAAATTCAAAGACGACGTAGAAACGGCGTTTAGAAATATGGCATTCTATGCTCAAAAAGCTAAAAAATATGAATTGGCAAGTGAATACTATGCCAAAGTTATTTCTATGAAACCTGAGGATACAGATGTCATCGCTGTTAAAGCGAAATTGGATGATTATCTTGCGAAGCTTAAAGCCCGCGAAGCAAAATTGAAAGCTGCTCCTACAAAAAAATAAAATCCGATTACAAAATATATTTCATAAAGCCCCGATATTCATCGGGGCTTTATTATTTTTGTATACATGTTAACCCTTAGAAATCTTGTCTTGTGTGTGTTGTTTTTAGGAACCAAGTGTTTATTGCAAGCCCAAACTTGGAATAACTTCCCTCAGAAACATAAAAAAGACGGAATTTCTGTTTCTCTAAATCACGACAATACTTTTATACTTCAATACAATGCAGCAACTTCAAAATCTCAACTGCTACGAACCTTTCAAGATTTAAACGTTCCATTTGAAATTGAACTCATTGACTCTTCTTGGCGCATTTTGAGTTTGCATACCCAAAATGATACCCACTACGGAACATTTGGCACCATTGTCCTTCCAAATAAAAATACCGTATTTGATCAATTAAACGCATCTGGATTGTTCAACCATGTGCAATATTCCCATCCCATACAAAAAAGAAAAGTCCCTAATGATCCAAATCTATTCAAACAATACCAACCAGATTTGCTTAAACTCTATAATGTTTGGGAAAATACAGTCGGCGGAACTAATAGATATGGCGACACCATTGTTGTTGCCATAATTGATGATGGCTTTGATACCGCTCACGTTGATTTAAAAGACAATCTGTTTCATAATTGGAACGAAATTCCATACAATGGTATTGATGATGATAAAAATGGATATGTGGATGATGCGCACGGTTGGAACGGTGTAGAAAATAATCCTTATGTTTTTACATCTGCATCTTTGGTTGATGGACATGGTACTATGGTTGCTGGCGTTTTTGGTGCCAAAGGGAATAATGGGATAGGGGTAGCTGGAGTGAATTGGACCACCAAAATTATGCCCTTGGTTTATTACCCTTCCACTGCTCAAGGCGATGCGGAACAAGGTATCATTCAAAGCATGATTTACGCCTATAAAATGAAAAAGCTTTATAGGTCATCTAACAAAACAAAAGGCGCCAATATTGTTGCAGTGAATATGTCGCTTGGTTCCGACAATGCTTTCCCTGAAGATTATCCTATTTGGTGTTCATTGTATGATTCATTAGGTTCTGTGGGTATTATTTCTATTTCCTCCGCTACAAACAGAAATGTAAAGGTGGGAATGAAAGGTGATACCATGGCTTTTGGTGATATTCCAACACTTTGCGGAAGCAAATATTTATTTTCGGTAAATAGTTCCGATAACCTCGATCAGCACACCTCTAGTGGCTATTCGAATAAATATGTAGATTTGGCAGCCCCTGGTGATAACGCTTTCTCAACTTACCCAACATCTAAATTGCCTGCCAACCCGTATAAATTAGAAAGTGGAACTTCTTTTGCATCGCCATTGGTGGCTGGTGCAATTTCATTAATCAATGCTTCGGCCTGTAAAGTTTTCTTAGATTTAACTGAATCTAACTTTGATAGTGCCTTTGGCCTTTATCAATCGTGGTTAATAAATGGGGTTGATAAATCAGATGAATTTAAGAATTTAAATGTAGCCGGTGGTAGATTAAATGTGTTGACCATGTGGCAACAGATGGACAGTTGGTGTTGGTACCACGATAAGAACTATACCAAAGTGAATAAATTCGGGGGGAACAATGCTTCTTTTGCGATTTTCCCTAATCCTACAGATGGGAATTTCAATATTCTATTCTCAGAAAACGAATCAAAAGGTCAAATTAGTATTGTAAATACGCTTGGAGAAATTGTTTTTTTTAAAGATTTTGAGGGACAAGGGTCATTTTGTTCATTGGTGAAGGTTGGAAATTCGCTGATTTATCCTGTTTTATTCAATCATTCGTCAGGAACTTATTTCGTAAAACACGAGAAAAATGGGGTTGTAAACGTTAAAAAATTGATCATTCAATAATTAGTATTTAAAACATTTCATTTTAACTCTTTCATTTTGAGGGACATTGAAGGTGTCAATAAAAAAAGATTATAATCGTATTGCAAATGTGAAATATTTGGAGTTACCTTTGCACTCCCGTTCTGAAAGAGAGTAT
>CANKVM010000005.1 GCA_947487175.1 Flavobacteriales bacterium
ATGTAGTAATGAACAGAGCATCAGCGAAAGATTTGCAAACATCTGGCGTAGCGGTTTATCCAAACCCAGCGGTAAGCAGCTTCAATGTAGCATTAACAGAAACGTTCGGACAAAACATCAACATTTCGGTGATGAGTATGTCAGGACAATTGATTAAAACAGTTTCAACTACCAACACAGGTTTGATCAACGTAGACGCAAGCAGCTTAAGCAGCGGAGTTTATATGGTTCAAATTTCTAACGGTAACCAAGTTGTAACCCGTAAAATCAACATTCAAAAATAAAAAGTTGTTGGCAATTCAATTGCCTAAGTAATGTTTCATATAAAAAGGCGGCCATTGGCCGCCTTTTTTGTTTACGCTGCGCTGTTTACGGCTGCGCCTGTTTACGCTTCGCTGTTTACGCCTTCGGCTGTATACGGCTTCGCTTCGCTCAGCCGGTTGACGCTACGCTGTTTACGGCTTCGCTTTGCTCAGCCGGTTGACGCTACGCTGTTTACGGCTTCGCTTTGCTCAGCCGGTTGACGCTTCGCTGTTTAATTTAGCAACCACCTAAAATAACCATTTCAACTCACCTAAACCCAATCCGTCTAATCCGTCTAACCAGTCTAATCTATCTAACCTTAAAAGAATCTGTCTAATCTGTCTAACCAGTCTAATCTATCTAACCTTAAAAGAATCTGTCTAATCTGTCTAACCCGTCTAATCAGTCTAACCCCTTAACAAGGAATTCTTTCTTAAGAAGCGCACAAACCTTATATCTCTCATCATGGGTGTCATTATAAACAGCGTTTAATGCATTGTATACATTTTTAATTCCCATGAGTTTTAAGAATTCAAATGGGCCTTTTGGATAGTTTGTGCCTAGTTTCATGGCTATATCAATATCTTGGGCAATTGCTGTGCCTTCTTGGACCGTATAAAACGCTTCGTTGATAATCATGCAAATTATACGGGGAGTAACTAATCCCACTCTGCTATCAACTTTTGTTGATGTTGTGTAGCCCAAACTTTCAAATAAATCGGTTGGGATTTCAATGTCATACGGATTTGTATATTCTAAAGTTGTGCGTTCAACCATGGTTGGTAACGCATTGATTCCAATTATTTTATTACCGGCAGATTTTATTTTATTTTCAGCAAACGCGCCTTCCAATGAAATATTAACCGCACTAACTAAAAATACGGTTTTTGCATTGGTGGAATATGAAAGGAGATTTGTGAAATTTTCGTCGAAATCTAAATCAACAAAAACATCAAAATCGGCATGAGATTTTGTATCTTGCACCCATGCGTAGGAATTTGCGTTTAAATTTTTGGCTTTCCAAGCTTCCGCTTTTTTGCCTGTTCCCAATACTGCTATTTTCATGTGCATACAAAAATACAACAAAGATTATGAGAGAAACTATTTTTACAAAAAATGCTCCTGCTCCAATTGGACCATATAGCCAAGGTGTCCGTTTTGGAAACACCTATTATTTTTCTGGACAAATTGCGTTAGATCCAACTACCGGGAATTTTGTTTCTGCTACAGATGTGAAATTGCAAACCCAACAGGTAATGAAAAATATAGAAGCTTTACTTACTGAATCGGGGCTTACTTTCGATAATATTGTGAAAACAAGTATCTTCTTGAAAAGCATGAATGATTTTCCTATTGTGAATGTAGAATATGCAAAATCATTTTCATCAGGAGTTTATCCTGCACGAGAAACAGTAGAAGTTTCGCGATTGCCTAAAGATGCACTCGTTGAAATTTCTGTAATTTGTGCCAAATAAATAGGGTAGAACCTTAATGCGCTATCAGAATCTTTTTTCTGGTAATCGTTTGTTCGGATTTCAACTCCAAAATGTACATACCATCAGGTTGGTATTGACAATTAATACTGCCATTTTTCTGATTATCTACTTGGTATTCAATGATTTTTTGTCCCTCAAGAGAAAATAAAGTAATTTGAGTAATTGCCAAGTTACTGCTGAACTGCAAACTTTGATTCGCAGGAATTGGAGCAATATTTACTGAGTTTTTAACCGGATTAATCACGCTCGAAAGATTTTTTAGAGGCAAACTATCCATCACAATATTTTCATCGCCTGCTTGGTAACTGGTATACCAAAAATAAATTAACATCATTTCATCTGTGGTACTTTCTCCTTTTGACACAGCCAATGGAGGCGAATTGGGATTAAATAAATTAGATGCCGTATTGTTATAATAAGCTTCTCCCCAAAGTGTCAATCCGGGATTAATAATCAAAGGCTGATAGAAACTGTAAGTTCTTTGCCAATGAAAATCCCAATTTGGAATATTGATAATTTTGGTAGTGTCGCCATTTGCATTTAAGCCATAGGCTTTGATTTTTTGGCCAATCAAATGCATGTGAGGCGCACAAGCAAAGACAGTTGCTTTTCCTCCAACATAATATTTGTTAAAGAATGTCTTAGTTTGATTTGCCGGAATGTAAAGCGGACCATTCGTCATGTTATTGTTGTTGTGATTCAAAATGGGATCAATTAATACTTGTCGTAAATTACTTGTTGTTAATTTAAGCGCCACTTTTGTAGAGTCGAGTTGATTGCTAATACCTTTTGGATAATGAACTTGAAGGATGATTTTAGTGTTTTTAAGGATTTTCGTCCCAAAACCCGCCGGAAATACAAAAGGTTCTTGTCCAGGTACATAAACGCCAATCAGTTGCGAGGTGGGAGATCCTGTTCCTCCAAAAGCCAAATAACCTGGTTTTGGATCTGCCAAATCTTTGGCGGTGGGAATGGAGCTTGTATCTTGAAATACCAAAACATGGTGCACAATGCTGCGGTTTCCAGGAATCACTTCCAGGGCAGTGGCAAATTGATTTTGCGTCAAATTGGTAGGTAATACGAAACAGCGATACTCATCAGTTGAAGTATTTACCGTGTAATTTGGCATCTTCAACATGAGGGATATATTCTTTAGTTGTGTGCCGTTATTTTGGTTAGGATCCGCAATTTTTATCGTGGTATCACCATATGGAGCATCATTGTCGGCCCATTTTTTAAGCATTTCAATTTCTGTTGCATTGAGAACCCTTTCGTGCGCGTATCTTCTGTATTTTGGATCAGCTGGCCATGGTGGCATGCGTTTCGATTGTGTTGAACTTGCAATGCTACTCGCCATGTTTTTGCAGTTCGTATATCCAACCAAAGAAAAAGGAGCAATCCCTCCGGCTGAATGACATTGGGTGCAGTTTTTATAAATGATGCTTGAAATATCTAACCAAGTTGGGGTTTGTGCATTTGCATAATGAGTGGCAAATAAACAAAAGACAATTAAGAATATAGATTTTGCTTGTTTCATGAATAACGAAATTACAAAATCTCGATTAAAATCACGCCATTTTTATTTTTTATCCGTTAAATTTGTAGTATGTCGAATAACCACGATGAACAAGTTCCTCAATCTTTGGATATTGAGTTAAGCGAAGAAGTTGCAGAAGGTACTTATAGTAATTTTGCAATTATTACACACAGTCAATCTGAATTTATTGTTGACTTTATTAGAATGATGCCTGGAGTTCCAAAAGGAAAGGTGAAAAGTAGAATCATTTTGGCTCCCCATCATGCCAAAAGATTGTTGATGGCATTGGGAGATAATTTGGCCCGTTACGAAGCCAATTTTGGAGAAGTAGAAATTGACGAAATGCAAGGCGGACAAAACGTCCCTCTTAATTTTGGTGGTCAAACAGGATTAGCATAATAGAATATGACAGCACAAGCTATGAATTCGATATTGAAAGATGCGCAAGCCGCATTAAAAAACCGTTTATATTTCAGCGCATACCCTGAAAACCCTAAGGCATACGCCGAAGATGGGAATGAAGCCGGGAAAACCGCTTTTAGCAAACAGTTAAATGAAAATTTCACAGAATTAGATTCAACCGACTCTATTGGATGGATTGGAACTGAAGTGTCTCCATACATGCAAGTGGGATTGGGTGTTCATTACCCTCAATTTTCAGTGGATGCGTTAATTTCAAAAGCAAATGCCGCTAAATCTGCTTGGATATCTATTCCTGCGGAGAAAAAAGCAACAATTTTGGTTGAAATGTTAGATGCAGTGAAAGAGCGTTTCTTTGAAATTGCTTATGCCACTATGCACACAACTGGACAAAGCTTTGTAATGAGTTTCCAAGCAAGTGGTCCTCATGCAAACGATAGGGCATTGGAGGTAATTGCAATGGGACTTCAAGAATTATCGCGTTTTGATGCCGATGTAAATTGGGTGAAAAACATGGGTAAGTTTGATTTAACCATTAAGAAGAATTTCAAACCCATTTCTAAGGGAATAGGCTTGGTAATTGGTTGCAGTACTTTTCCAACTTGGAATACGGTTCCTGGTTTGTTTGCAAATTTGATTGCAGGCAATGTGAGTATTGTAAAACCACATCCAAAAAGCATTTTACCGATTGCAATTGTTGTTGCAGAAATGCAAAAAGTGTTGAGTAAACATGGTTTACCAATGTCAATTGTTCAATTGGCAGTTGATACGGTTGAAAATCCAATTACAAAAGAATTGGCAGAGCACAAAGATGTTAAATTGATTGATTACACTGGGGGTTCAACTTTTGGTGACTATATTGAAGGCCTAAATGGCAAAACGGTATTTACCGAAAAAGCAGGTGTCAATTCTGTGATTTTGGAAAGTGTAAACGATCCGAAAGCGGTGTTTGGCAACTTGGCGTTTGCTGCAAGTTTGTACAGTGGTCAGATGTGTACGGCTCCTCAAAACGTATTTGTTCCGGCGGGGGGTATTTTTACTTCTGAGGGACATTTGAGCTTTGATGAAGTTGTTTCAGGTATTGCTGCTGCGATAAAAGGTTTGGTAGAAAATCCTAAAATGGGTCCATTTACCTTGGGTGCCATTCAAAACGATGTTACCAAAAATAGAGTTTTAAAAACATTAGAAAATAAAAATGTGGCATTGGGTCCATTGGAATGTGTGAACCCTGAATTCGCTGATACCCGTGTATTGTCGCCATCTGTTGTGGTAGTTGATGCAAAAGATGCGGATACATGGCAACATGAGTGCTTTGGTCCAATTTTATTCATTGTAAAAGCAGCCGATTCAAATGAGTGTTTAAGTTTAACTGCGGCAAGTGCTGAAAACAAAGGTGCAATTACTTGTCAATGTTATTCAACGAATGAAACATTCATGAATGAGGTTGAAAACACTATGAACGAAGTCTTTACTCCGGTTAGTTTTAATTTTACGGGAGCAGCATTTGTGAATCAGCATGCAGCCTTCAGCGATTTACATGTATCAGGTGGCAATCCAAGCGGAAATGCGAGTTTCACTGATGCATTGTATATCAACCGCCGATTTGTATGGGTTGGTAACAGATATCTGTAAATTGTAGTTTTAATAATATACCAAACAAAAAGCCCCGCAATTGCGGGGCTTTTTGTTATTGACAATTTTCGTTTAGATGATTATTCTATTATTTACCAAACAAAAAAGGCCTCGTAAACGAGGCCTTTTGAAATCTTAAATAGGTTAACAATTATTTTTTAGACGCTTTGATATCGAAACCGATTTCAATGTCTTTAGAAACTACACCATTTTTCAATTTTGCAGCTGCTTTTTCAGAGATGCTCATGTTGGCTTTATCGTAGTTTACACCCCAATCTAAACGATTGATAGTTGCTTTACCTTTAGCAGTAACACCATCAGCAGAAATAGTAACTGCAGCTGGGAAACTGATGTTTTTAGTAGAATCACGCAAAGTTAAGTTACCAGAAATAACGTGTGTGTTTGCACCGTTAGCTTCAGCTTTCACTTCAGAGATAACAAATTTAGCAGTTGGGAATTTAGCAACACTAAAGAAATCGTCAGCACCTAAGTGACCAATTAATTTTTCGCTGTATTCCGCTGGAATGCTATCCGTACATGTCATTTTAGTCATGTCTACAGTGAAAGTACCAGCAGTAATATTGCCGTTTTCAACACTTACAGAACCTTCAGTAATTGCAATTGTTCCTTTGTGTGCACCAACGCCAACAATTTTAGAACCGCCCCAATTAAGTACACTTGCTGAATCTACAACGTAAGATGCTGATCCTTCTGTAGCTGTCAATGCGCTATCTGCAGCACCTGCTTCAGTAGCGTTGCTTCCGCATGAAGCAAACATCATTGTTGCTACTGCAGTGGTAATAAAGAATATGTTTTTCATAATAATAGTGCAAAT
Source organism: Flavobacteriales bacterium (assembly GCA_947487175.1). Lineage (GTDB taxonomy): Bacteria > Bacteroidota > Bacteroidia > NS11-12g > UBA955 > VMCP01. The sequence continues at coordinate 6,224 of CANKVM010000005.1, forward strand.
TTACATTTGTTCAAACAAATAAACAAGAAAAAATCATTAAATAATTATTAAATTGTATAATAGGGGAATTGTTATTCCGATTTTGCTCTTGGAATCCAAGGAATTTCTGTCCCTCCGAATTTCATATCTAGAAATCTTGCAAGCGTAAATAAATAATCGCTCAAACGATTTAAATATTTAATAATAAAAGCTTCAATTTCTTCAATGTCAGATAAATGTACAGCCAATCTTTCAGCTCTACGGCAAACACAACGGGCAATATGTGCTTCAGCACCTTCTTTGGTTGCGCCTGGTAAAATAAAGTTTTTCAACTCAGGCAATTGATCTGTTAATCTGTCAATTTCCTTTTCAATGATTTCAATGCTTTCTTCATGAAATTCAGGCAAATTCATTTTGCTGCTTGCAGAAGATGCGAGGTATGAACCAATGGTAAATAAATTGTTTTGAATATCTGCAAGAAGTAGTTCTTCTGTTGTATTGCTTACATAACTTCTCACCAAACCAATATGACTATTTAATTCATCAACGGTACCATAGCTTTCTACGCGAATATGGTGTTTTGCAACGCGGTCACCGCCAATAAGGCCAGTTTTCCCATCATCGCCTTTACGGGTATAGATTTTAAATGTCATACTGATATAAGTTACAATTAAAAGGAGTAAATGTTTTTAGTAAAGTTGTTTTTCTGCCAAAAAATTAAATATCTTCTTGGCGTTACCTTGCTTGTAAACAACTTCATAAACTGCTTTTACTATGGGCATATCAATATTGTTTTGAACGGCAAGTTCATGAACCAATTCTGTGGCATAATAACCCTCAGCAATCATATTCATTTCTAATTGCGCAGATTTTACAGAATATCCTTTGCCCATCATGGTTCCAAAAGAACGGTTTCTACTAAATTGAGAGTAACATGTTACAAGTAAATCGCCTAGGTAGGCAGCTTCTTTTACATCCCTATTTTCAACATGAATTGCTTGTAAAAATGTTTCCATTTCACGAATGGCAGCTGATACAAATACCGCTTGAAAATTGTCGCCATAGCCCAATCCATGCGCTATTCCCGAACCAATTGCATAAATATTTTTCAATACCGAAGCATATTCGGCCCCAATTAAATCTTGGGTTTGAGAAATATTGATAAACCTACAATCGAATAGTTGTGCTATTTTATTGGTAGTTTCAGGCACAAGTCCGCTAATGGTCAGGTAACTTAATTTCTCAAGTGCTACTTCTTCAGCATGGCAAGGGCCTGAAATTAAAGTGATATTTTCTAGAGGGATATTGAAGTTTTGTTGCAAATATTTTGCAATTACCATTTTAGTATGGGGTTCAATTCCTTTGATTGCAGTAATGTAAATTTTATCTATTGGCAATTTTGCATCTTTCAATGCTTCATTTACAAAAGCAGAGGGGACAGCCAATAATATGATGTCTGAATGATCAACAACCTCTTGAATATTGGTGGTAGCATGAATTACATCTTGGTCAATTTCAACAGATGATAAATACTTTGGGTTGTGATGAAACTCTTGAATATATTCCACCGTTGCCTCGTCGCGCATCCACCAACGAATAGAAATGGCGCTATTTTCTGATAGTATTTTGATTAAAGCTGTTGCCCAACTTCCATTTCCAATAACACCAATTTTTATTTGAGGGGATGTTGTCATGCAGATTTATTTGATTTGAGAAGCGTGGTTTTTGGTATCTACTTTTTCAATGATTTCAGATAAAACTCCTGTTTCATCAATAACAAAGGTTGTTCTTGCTACACCCATGTATTTTTTACCGTACATGCTTTTCTCAACCCAAACTCCATATGCATTACAAACAGCTTGATCTGTATCGGCCAACAAGCTGAAAGGCAATTCGTATTTGGCGATGAATTTTGTGTGCTTTTTAGAATCGTCAGGACTCACTCCCAAAACAGCGTATCCTTTTTGAATCAGATCGTTGTAATTGTCTCTTAAGCTGCAAGCTTCTGCGGTGCAACCTGGAGTGTCATCCTTTGGATAAAAATACAACACGAGTTTTTTACCTGCAAAATCATTCAAAGAGATTGTATTTCCATTTTCATCCAATGCTGAAAATGCGGGTGCTTGTTTTCCTAATTCTGGTAACATGATGATTAATTAATTTTAACAAAAATGAAATTATAAATTTTCTTTTACAAATGTAGTGAGTTTTTTAAATAGATGTTTTTGAGCGGCCAAATCTCCAATTCCATGGTTTCTGTTCGGATAAATTTCTGAATCAAAATTTACGCCGCTTTGAATCATTGATTTGATCATTTCAGTTGCATTTTGGAAATGCACATTGTCGTCGGCGGTTCCATGCACAATTAGATACTTTGCTTTAAGGTTTTTGGTAAAGTTGATTGGTGAGTTGTCTTCGTATCCTGCTTTATTCAATTCTGGAGTTCTTAAATATCTCTCAGTGTAAATATTGTCGTAGAATTTCCAATGCGTAACTGGCGCAACAGCCATTCCCATTTTGAATAGGTCAGGACTTTTTACCAAGCACAAACTTGTTAAATAGCCACCAAAGCTCCATCCCCAAAGTCCAATGCGAGAAGCGTCAACATATTTCAAAGCACCTAACCACTGAGCACCTGCTGCTTGGTCTTCTTGCTCTAATTTACCTAAGTTTAGGTAAGTAGATTTTTTGAAGGCGGCACCTAAATTGCCGGTTCCTCTGTTGTCAACGCTGAAAACAATGTAACCCAAGCTGGCAAGGTGTTGAAACCATAAAAAGTTTCTGCCGGCATAGGTGTTTCTTACGGTCGAATTTCCAGGTCCACCATACATATACATCAAAACTGGGTATTTCTTTGTTGAGTCGAAGTTGCTTGGTTTGATCATCCAATAATTTAATGAAACACCATCGGAGTTTTTCAATTGCCCAAAAGTACATTGCCCTAAATTCATGTTCGCCATATTGATAGACCATGCAGCATTGTCTTCAATGGTAATTACTTGATTGCTGCCAAAAAGATCTACAAGTTTGGTCGGTGATTTTATTGAGATTTCTTTTGAACCATCAACCAATGTTGTTTTTGATACTGGATTACCAGAAAAATTTGATTGAATTACATAATACCATGCAGCATTGCTACTCATAATTACGGAGGTATTCCCCAATATACTGGCAAACATGCTGCGTTTTTTAGTGGTTATAGACACCTTCCATAAATTATCTTGAATGGTTGAAAATTCAGTTGATGTAAAATAAACGGTATTTGTTATTGGGTTGTATCCGCATATTTTATTGATTTGCCAATTGCCACTTGTTATCTGGATACTCTTGTTGGTTGTATAATCAAACATGTATAAATGATTGAATCCAGATTTCTCAGATGTATACAAAAACTGCGTTGAGTTTGGCAAATACATTAAATTATCGGTGATGTCAACATATGCAGGATCAGATTCTTCCAAAATAAGTTTGCAATTTCCATTAGCTGGATTGCAAAATAAAAGTTCCCAATGATTTTGTAATCTGTTTAACCTTTGAATGCTTAATTGGTTATCTGTTTGTGTCCATTGAATTCTAGGAATGTATTGGTCTCTTTGACTTTCAACATTGGCTGCAACTTTTTTGTTTTTAGCTAAATCGTAAATGTAAACGTCTACTTGAGAATTGGCTTCTCCTGCTTTTGGATATTTCCATTTTTCTTGTGAGGGATAAAGACCTTGAAATATATCCATGGAAAATTCCTTCACTTTTGATTCGTCGAAGCGGTAGTAGGCCAAAAAGTTTCCTGAAGGACTCCATTGGAAACCCACGCTCATTGAAAATTCTTCTTCGTAAACCCAATCAACGGCTCCATTGATAATTTCATTGTTCTTGCCATCGGTGGTAATTTGATTTTCTTTTCCTGTAGTCAAATCAAAAATAAACATGTTGTTGTCTTTTACATAGGCTACATTTTTATTGTTGGGACTCAATGTAGGATAACGGAAACGACCTGGAATTTCTATGATTTTCTTGTTTTGAATATCTACCACATAGGCATTCACCGAAGAGCTATGACGGTATATTCTCTGAGGATTGGTTTCAACCAACATGAATTTTTCATCAGATGAAAATGTGGTTGAGCCTTCAGTTAGTGCTTTATCAAACCAATTTGAATGGAACAGGGTTTTGATAGAATCGGAAGGGTTGGCTGGATTTTGAAGAATTACCCACCAAGTAGTTTTATCGCCAGTTTTTACCGATTTGGTGCTGATTAAAAACTTACCATCGTTTGAAAATTGTCCGATGTTTGCTGCCTTTGGCCTCAAGGCTTTGTTGTTAAAAATATCGTCAAATGCAATGTTCTGGGCATTTGAAACGGCACATGTCCCCCAAAATAGAAGAGAAAGAAAAAGCAATTTTTTATTCATGTTAACGAATTCTTTTGAGTGATACATCGGTTCTTGGCGCAATAATAACGGGAACCAATTCTTTTGTAACCATACTGCCATCGAGTCCGAACCATTTTTCTGGTCGTCCGGCAAGGAATTTCATTTTTTCGTAACCATCCATGATAAGATTGTCAAACAATGGCAAATCATTTTCGGTACTCATTTCTTCCTCTACAAGAACGAATCGGAAATCACCCAAGCTGTGTTTGTCCGAAAATCCATGGTAATAAGGATCCAAATCAATTTCTTTGTTTTCAAGCATTTCATTGATAACCATTTTTAGGTAAAGACTAATTTTTTGTTGCACACGGAAACCAAGTCTGAAACGTACTTTATAGATATCGTTCTTTTCAATTACGTTTACTTTGTATTCCATCGTATATGGTTCGTCCGTTACATCCACATTGATAAACCAATAGAAATCGGCTCTTTTAGGTCGTTTGTGAAGGATAGAATAGATCAATGGCGATTCTACTTCATCATCCATTTTTGCTTTTGACAAATAAATCAAATGGGTTGCAAATTTTGGCAAGGTAGTATCTTGGCTAAGAGAGCGCAATTTGTCTCTATAATTGGTAAGTTTTTCAGTCATTACCATTTTCTGTTTAATTTGACCACCTCTGAAGCTTACGTACATAACCAAAATAATTCCGGCTCCAATTAATAAGGTTACGAAACCACCCTCCATGAATTTTGATAAGTTGGCCATTAAGAATGCAGATTCAACTGCGAAAAACACAAGCATAATGATCCAAATAACAACTATATTCCAACGTCTTGTCTTTAAATAATAGAACAACAAAATACTTGTCATTAACATGGTTACGGTAATTGCCAAACCATAGGCAGCTTCCATTGCTGCAGATTCTTTGAATATTAAAACAATACAAATGCAACCAGCCAATAAAGCCGTGTTTACTGTAGGGATATAAATTTGACCTTTAATTGCCGTAGGGAATTTTACGGTAAACTTAGGAAAGAAATGTAAACGAATGGCTTCTGAAACCAGAGTGAAAGATCCACTGATTAACGCTTGTGATGCAATGATTGCCGCCATCGTAGCAATTGAAATTCCTATTGGAAGGAACCAATCTGGCATGGTTGAATAGAATACCCTCGATTCACCTAAGGTTTCACCTACGTGCTTCATAAGGTATGCGCCTTGACCAAAATAGTTAGCCAATAAGCAGGTTTTTACAAAAATCCAAGAATATTGAATGTTCTTTTTGCCGCAATGTCCCAAATCAGAATAAAGTGCTTCTGCACCTGTTGTGCAAAGGAAAACTGCACCGAGTAATAGGAATGCATTGGGACTAGAAGATATAAATCTATACACCCAAATTGGGTTTAACGCTTTTAATACCTCAGGGTGCTGAATAATCTGTGATACTCCCAAAACGGAAAGCATGCCAAACCATAAAAGCATAATAGGTCCGAAAAATTTTCCTACCACATTTGTTCCGGCTCTTTGAAACAAGAATATCATTACAATAATTGTAATTACAATAGGAACCGTTTGAATGTCCCTCAAATCTATATGATACCCATTTGTTGGATTGATGAATCGAAGTCCCTCAATAGCCGAAGCCACCGAAATTGGCGGAGTAATAATTCCATCGGCAAGTAGCATAGCGCCACCCACCATGGTTCCAACAACCAAATAAGGAAAGCGACGTCGCAACAAGCTAAACAATGAAAAAATACCACCCTCACCTTTGTTGTCGGCTTGGAGTGTAAGGAGTACATATTTTAGTGTGGTTTGAATGGTGAGTGTCCAAAACACTGCACTAATACCACCTAAAACTAATGTTTCAGAAATTACCTTGCTACCAACAATAGCGTTCATAACGTAGAGCGGAGAAGTTCCGATGTCGCCGTATATGATCCCCAACGTGATCAATAAGCCGGCTGCTGAGAGTTTGTCTATGCGGGAGTTACCCATGATTGAAATATTGGGCGAATTTAAAGAGTTACGTTGTTAAAATGGGGATAATTTTCAAAAGTGTGCAAGAATTATTAAAATTGTTTTCAAAATCCACTAAAAATCTAATGTTAGCCCCGATAAGTGTCGTTTTGACAATTGTTGATGAAATATTTATTAATCAATTATGCAATTAAAGAAAGAACGAACTAAATTTGCACAATCTATAATTAACCATTAGAAAAATAAAAATGCCTACCAAAAAATCATCTACCGAAAAAGCGATTCCGAAAGAAGAAGCTGTAACAACAACTATTTTGCCAGAAAACGGCATTTCGTCGTATTTTGGAGAAATGGTTTTTGGCCCTAGAGCGCAAAAACAATATTTGAGCGCTGCGTCTCAAAAAGCCATTGAAAAAGCAATTAATGAAGGACTTGCGGTTAGCCGTGAAATGTCTGACGGGGTAGCTGAGGGAATGAAAAATTGGGCATTGGACATGGGCGCAACCCATTATACCCACTGGTTTCAGCCTTTAAGAGGAACTACCGCTGAAAAGCACGATAGTTTCTTTGAACCAACTGGAATAGATACCGGCATTGAAGTGTTTTCTGGAAAATCTTTAACCCAGCAAGAGCCTGATGCAAGTTCTTTTCCTAATGGAGGAATTCGCAATACGTTTGAGGCAAGAGGTTATTCGGTTTGGGATCCTAGTTCACCGGCCTTTATTATAGAAAAAGCAAATTCAAGAACATTGTGTATCCCTACAATTTTTGTATCGTATACCGGTGAAGCCCTAGATTATAAAGCACCACTTTTAAAAGCTTTGGCATTCGTGCGCAAAGCGACCACAGATGTTTGCAAATATTTTGACGAAAACGTAAATGACTGTTCAGTTAGTCTTGGTGTTGAGCAAGAGTATTTCTTGGTTCGCGAAGATTTGTTCAGAATGCGTCCAGATTTAATGTATGCAGGAAGAACTTTAATTGGACATACGCCAGCAAAAGGTCAACAATTGGAAGATCATTACTTTGGATCTATTCCTACCGATGTTCAAGCATTTATGGTTGACTTTGAGGAAAAAGCACACCAATTGGGTATTCCGTTGAGGACTCGTCACAATGAAGTTGCTCCAGGGCAATTTGAATGCGCGCCTCAATTTGAAACATTAAACTTGGCAGTTGATCACAATACTTTATTGATGGATGTGATGGAAGCTGTTGCCCAAGATCACGGATTAAAAGTGTTGTTACACGAAAAACCATTCAAGGGAATCAACGGTAGTGGTAAACATAACAACTGGAGTTTGGTAACAAACACAGGTGTAAACTTGTTGTCACCAGGACATACACCAGCTCAAAATTTGCAATTTTTAACATTCTTTATTAATGTGATTAAAGCGGTTCATGATCATGACGATTTAATGAGAGCAAGTATTGCAACTGCAGGTAACGATCACCGTTTGGGTGCAAACGAAGCACCTCCAGCAATTATGTCTGTATTTGTTGGCGATACGCTAGAGCATGTTTTGAATGATTTTGAAAATAATCAAACGTCTGCTAAGGGTGCCGATAATAAAGGTGGGGCAATTCAAGTACCAAATATTCCAGAAATTTTAATCGACAATACCGACCGCAATAGAACATCTCCATTTGCATTTACAGGGAATAAGTTTGAATTTAGAGCAGTAGGAAGCAGCGATAATTGCGCGAGTCCTATGGTGGTATTAAATACCATTGTTGCCGACCAATTGGTGAAATTCAAAACCAAAGTGGATGCGAAAATTAAAGCATCTAAAGGTGTTGCCAAAGAAGAAATTATTAAACAAGTTCTTCGCGAAGAATTAACCAGCAGCAAACGCATTTTGTTTGGTGGTAACGGTTATGGCGATGAATGGGTGAAAGAAGCGAAAAAACGCGGATTGAATAACGTAAAAAACACTGCTGAAGCATTGGCATTTTATATGTCGCCTAGTAGTGTAGATGTATTTGTGAAAAATGGAATTTACAGCCACAAAGAATTAGAAGCTAGAACTGAAATTAGATATGAATCCTTTAATTTAAGAATTCAAATTGAGGGACGTGTATTGAATGAATTGGTTCAAAACTTTGTAATTCCTGCAGGTATTAAGTACCAAAAAAGATTGGCCGACAATGTGCAAACGTTATTGGCAATTGGTCAAAGCAAATCTTCAGTGAAAGCACAAATGGATATTATTGCTGAATTAAGCAACCACATTAACAAAGCATTCGAATTAAATAATCAAATGACAAACGAGCGCGCTAAAGCCAATAAATTGGCCGATGCACATGCAAAAGCTTTGGTTTACAATAAAAAAGTAAAAGGCTTGTTTGACGAAATCAGAGAAAGCTGTGATGAAATTGAGCGTTTGGTTGATGATGCAGATTGGGTGCTTCCTAAGTACAGAGAATTATTGTCGTTGAGCTAAGAATGTGTCATTTGTCACGTTCTTTATTATATATCTAATTTAAATTTGTTATTATGTCTGAAACAATAGAAAAAGTTGAGTGTTTAATAATCGGAAGTGGCCCTGCTGGCTATACTTCTGCAATATATGCAGCGAGAGCTGATATGAAGCCTGTTATGTATGAGGGACTTCAACCTGGTGGTCAGTTGACCATCACTACCGATGTAGAAAACTACCCTGGTTATCCCGATGGAATTATGGGTCCTGAAATGATGGAGTTGTTTAAAAAACAAGCTGTTAGATTGGGTGCTGATGTCCGTTTTGGAATGGTTACTTCAGTAGAATTCAAAAATGGTGGTCCTCAAAAAGTAATCGTTGATGGCGTAAAAGAAATTGAAGCTGAAACGGTAATTATTTCTACTGGAGCTTCTGCAAAATGGTTGGGTATTCCTTCTGAAATGCGTTTGAATGGTAGCGGCGTAAGTGCTTGTGCTGTTTGTGATGGATTTTTCTACAAAGGACAAGATGTTGCCATTGTTGGTGCTGGAGATACCGCTTGTGAGGAAGCTACTTATCTTTCTAAAATTTGTACAAAAGTATACATGATTGTGCGTAAAAGCGAATTTAGAGCTTCTAAAGCAATGCAGAATAGGGTTTTAAATACACCAAATATTGAAGTTTTGTTCAATACCGAAACGGATGAAATTTTAGGTGGTTTGGGTGTAGAAGCAGTTCGTGTGAAAAACAATGTAACTGGAGATTTGAGAGAAATTGCAATTAAAGGTTTCTTTGTAGCAATTGGACATACCCCGAACACAGATATTTTCAAACCATACATTGATATGGATGAGCAAGGTTATATAAAAACCGTTCCCGGTACTTCTTATACCAATGTTGAAGGTGTATTTTGTTCAGGAGATGCACAAGACAAAATTTACCGCCAAGCAGTAACAGCAGCGGGCAGTGGTTGTATGGCCGCCCTTGATGCTGAACGTTGGTTGTCGGCAAGAAAAGGATAAACCATTTTTTTAATATACTTTTGAGGGATGAAATGCATTGCAATTGTTGCGGCTTTTATCCCTCTTTTTGTTTTTGGACAAATTCGAAATACGCATTTCGGAAATCCCGTTCTTGAGGGAAATGAACCTTCCATTGCAATCAATCCTACCAATAAAAATGATATTTGGCTTGGTTACAATACATCTAATTTATTTCACAGTGTTGATGCCGGTAAAAATTGGGAATCGGTTAATAATAATTCTCCACACGGTTATTATGGCGATCCTGTTTTAAAGTTCTCAAATAAAGGAATCATTTATTTTACGCATTTGGCTAAAAACAAAACTAAAAAATGGCCTACGTGGTTTGACTGTATTGTGTTTGAACGCAGTTTGGATGGGAAAGTATTTGAATCTACTTGTGTTGCCAACGATAAAAACAAAATGCAAGATAAGCCTTGGTTTTCTATTGATGAGGGATTAAAAAGCAAATATCATGGGAATATATATTTAACTTGGACAGAGTTTGATAAATACGGAAGTTCCAATAAGCAAGATTCAACCCGTGTAAAATTTGCAAAAAGTAGTGATGACGGTTTGAGTTTTTCTAATCCCACAACAGTGAGTGATAAAAGCGGTGGAGCAGAAGACGATGACAATACATCGGAGGGTGTAACAACAGCAATTCTAAATGATGGAACCTTACTTTGTTTTTGGTCTCGAGCCGACACCTTGTGGATGGATAAAAGTTTAGATGCAGGAAAAACATGGGGAATTGATCAGGCAATTTGCCGGATGCCTGGCGGCTGGAATTTCGAAAAAGTGAAAGGGTTGGTGCGAACCAATGGTATGCCATTTGCTCTGGCCGATAAAAACAATAATATTTATGTAACTTTTGCATGCCAAAATGAATATCGAGATTTTGATATTTATTATGTGTATTCTGGAAACAATGGCAATTCGTTCGTTGGCCCAATAGTTGTGAATGACGACAAACTAGAGGGGGTTGATCAATTCTCGCCGTACATGGTGTTGAATGAGAATCTAGAAAATCCTAAGCTCATTTGGTACGACAAAAGGAATAGTGAAAAAGGACATTTTGCTGATATTTATTCGGCAGAGCTGTGTAAAAAACGTCCCTCAAAAAATATAAAATTAACCATCGAACCAATAGTTTTACCCGGAAAAGATGAATTTATGGGCGATTATGTGGGGTTATCGGTTGTTCACGGAAGGGCATTGGCGGCGGTAACTGCCTACGATGATGATATTCGGAAGCCTTGTATACAATTAATTGACTGGCCTGTGAAACTAAAAAAAAAGACATCTTTTGAGAAAGATCCAATATTGTTGGTGAATAGAAATTTCAAATCGGATTCTTTGGTTGTACTTGTATCCTTCCCTCAAGAAACTTCTTTTACATTTGAAATTTCGGTGAATGGGGTGGTGATGTCGTCTGTTTTTGAAATTGATGAACCTCGAAAAATAAATTACAGAGAAATGTATATTCGGAAGTCTATGTTAGGACATGGGTTATACACTTTTATTGTGAGAAGGAAGGGTAAAGTTTTCAAAAAATCAATTTGGTTGGATTAGATATAAAAAGATTTTCGAAACGCTTGAAAATGCGGGCACGAAAACCTATTTTTGCTACTTTTAAAAATTAAAGTATTAAAACATTATGGCAGTTATACAGAAATTAAGAAATTCGGGTTGGGTAGCAGTTGTTATCATTACAGCTCTTGTGTTGTTTGTGGTTGGGGATTGGATCTCTGGTAAAAGCAGTGTAGGCGGTGGTAATGAGGATGCTGATGTTGTTGCGATCATGAACTCTGAAAAAGTGAGAGAAAAAGATTTGGATGCAGTAGTTAGAGAAGTTTATCAAACAGAAAAAGAAAGCGATCCTAATTATGAAATTACTGAAAAAAATCGCGGTCAATTATTTACAAAAGCTTGGACAGAGTTAACCAAGAGAAGACTTTTGTATACAGAAATTGCCAAAGCAGGGATTGAAGTATCTGATGAAGATTACAATGAAATGATGGTAGGTTTGCACCCTGATGAGTCAATCAAAGGTGATCCTTCTTTCCAAACGAATAATCAATTTGATCCAAAGAAAGTGGAACAAATTTTCCGTCAGGCAAAAGGAAACGCACAAATGAAAGCGCGTTTGGCCGATTATGTTCGTAAAATGAAAGACAATGAATTGACTGTTAGATATTCAACTTATATTTCAAAAGCCAGTTACAAAAGTAAAGCTGAAAAGAAATATGAATATATTTCTGCCAACCAAGCGGTTTCTGGTAAAATTGTATCGTTAGATATCAATTCAATTCCTGATAAAGATATCAAAGTTAATGACGATGATTTGTCTGCTTATTTGGATGAATACAAAGAGAAGTACAAATATACCCAAGAAGCAAGAAACATCAAATATGTAGTATTTGATATTGTTCCTACAAGAGATGATTCAGCCTATGCCTATAACAATGCAAATTCAACTGCTGCAGGTATGAGAGCTCAAACTACTCCCGATTCTGTTGGTGCAATTGGATATATCGCTAGAAATCAACTTCCTGAAGATGCTCCAGCTGAAATTTCTAATTTGGTTTGGAATGCACCAATGAACATGGTTATTGGTCCTGTTTACAGAGAAGGTAAATTTTATATTTGGCAGAAGATCAGAGAAAAATTAGATACTACAGGTTTTATGAGAGCAAGTCATATCTTGATTCCAATGTCGGGTAAATTGCCTGATGGAACAGATATAAAGGATTCTATTCAAGCTCAAATGAAAGCAATTGAAGTTTTTGGTCAGCTTAAATCTGGTGCAAAAATGGAAGAGTTGGCAGGGAAATATTCTACCGACCAAGGTTCTGCAAAAATGGGTGGTGACTTAGGTTATCAAGATCCTTCGAAATATGTTCCTGAGTTTGGTGCATTCTGTAAACAAGGTAAAGCAGGCGAAACGAATATCGTAAAAACCCAATATGGTTACCATATTATTAGAATTACGGGTCCAATGGATTATACCAAAATTAAATTTTTTCAGAACGAAATTGAAATATCAGCAGGACAAAAAACCGTAAAAGTGGTAGATGAAAAATCTCGCAATTTCAAAAACTCAGTAAAAAACGATTTCGACAAAGCAGTTGAAAAGGGTGGTATTGTTCCACGTGTGTTGAAAGATTTCACCACAGATCAAAAAACTATTGTAGGTGTTGATGCCGCTGCTGATACGCGTACTATTATTTTCTGGTTATTTGACAAGAAAAGAAAATCTGGTGATGTTTCTGAGGTTTTTGCATTTTCAAACAAACAAGTTATTGTAAAAGTTGAAAATATCAAGAACATTGGATATGCAACTTTAGATAACGTACGTTCTGAAATCGAACCATTGGTAAGAAGTAAAATGAAAGCTGAGAAAGCGGCTGCAAAAATGGCTGATGCTATGAAATCTGCTAAATCAGCTGAGCAATTGGCTACTGCGGTTAAAGGAATGGTTGTTTCTTTAGACGGAGTTAGGTTTGGTCAAAACTTCGTTCCTAACATGGGACAAGAATTACAAGTTTTGGGTGTTGCATTTGGCGCGAAAGTAAAATCAACTTCAATACCATTTGCTTCTAAATCTGTTGCAGGTGTATTATTCATCGACAAACGTGATGACGTTCAAGTGCCAACTTCAGTTTACACTTCTGTAGATCAAATGGACTTTATGAATCAACCACAGTATCTTTCAAATAGAATTACTGAGGTTTTAAATAAGAGTGCAAATATTCAAGATTTCCGTTACAAATTTGAATGGAATCAATAAAACAATATTAATTTGAATGAAAAGGCCACTTTATGTGGCCTTTTTTTATTTTAGTGCATTTGTTTTTGTTTTGTCTAATTCTGAATCGTATTTTTGCTATATGTCAGCCATTACCCACGAATTATCTTTAGAGAATTTTCACGAACAATTAGAATATGTTTTAAATAATTACCATACGCATGGTAAAACAGCAAGTCAATATAACAACATCGTTATTGGTGGTTTAGGGGGAAGTGGAATAGGTGGTAGAATTGCGCGTTTGTATTTCTGGAATGAAATGCCAATCCCTGTTGAAGTATACTCTGATTACAATTTGCCAGCTTATGCAAATACCAAATCATTGGTTATTCTATGTTCCTACTCAGGAAATACAGAAGAAACTTTAACTATGTACAAAGATGCTCAAAGCCGTGGTTGTGATATTATTTGTATGGCTGCCGGTGGGGAGCTTTTGTCATTAGCGCAAACCAATCATTTGCCGTATTATACAATTGCTGAAGGGTATCAGCCTAGAATGACTCTAGGATTTGCTTTGGGTAACTTAATAATGATATTGGGTGAAGTGGCAGGGAAGGACATGACATCAGCAATTACAGAAGTTAAAAATATGTTTGACAATCCGGTACAGGCTATCAAATGCGCAAAAGAAATGCATGCGTTGTTTCAGCCTACAATTGCAAATAAATTTGTAGTTGTTACCGATAAAAATTATGAAGCGGTTGCAATTCGTTTTTGTCAGCAAATTCAAGAAAACGCAAAAGGTGAAGGATTTATTTCAGTTTTACCGGAAGCGAATCACAATATGATTGAGAGTTATTATGAAAAACACGATACCAATTTTATTTTCTTAAATAGCAAAGAAAATAGCAGGGTAGCGGCTCGTTTTGATTTCTTGAAAAAAGTTTTGACTGATTTAGGAAACGTAATCTATGATTATCCTTTATCAAATGCATCCTTATTGAGTCAGTTTGAAGTAATTCATGCTACAGATTGGTTAAGTATTTGGGCATCTGACGATAAAAAAGCAAATAACATGGAAGTTGGTATTATCATGCAACTTAAAGGCCATTTGAGTAATATTTAAAACCTAAGGCCGTTCTAAAGCGGTCTTTTTTTATGAAAGTTACATTTCTAGGTACAGGCACTTCTCAAGGCGTTCCTCCAATAGGATGTACTTCTATTGTTTGTTTGAGTGATAACCCCAAAGACAAACGTTTGAGAGCATCTATTCATGTTGAATGGAATGGCAAGAGCATTGTTATTGATGCTGGACCCGACTTTCGCTATCAAATGATTAGAAGTGGAATTAATCATATTGATGCACTTCTTTTTACCCATGAACATAGAGATCATACAGCGGGATTAGATGATATTCGACCTTACAATTACCTGCAAAATCAAAACATGCAAGTTTATTGTCATGAGAGGGTTTTAGAAGCATTCAAAAGTCAGTACGATTATATATTTGCAGATTTTAAATATCCAGGAATTCCGTTAATAGATTTTCATTTGATAAACAATGATCCATTTACAATAGGAGAATTGCTCATTGAACCTATAGAGGTTTTACATTATAAATTGCCAGTTTTGGGATTTCGTTTTGACAAGTTTGCATATGTAACTGATGCAAATTTCATTTCTGAAACTGAGATTGAAAAATTGCAGAATTTAGATGTGCTTGTTTTAAATGCTTTGCGCAGAGAAGCTCATATTTCTCATTTTACTTTAGAGCAAGCCACACAATTGGCATTGAGAATTGGCGCAAAACACACCTATTTTACACATATGAGTCATCAAATAGGCTTTCATGATGAAGTTTGTGCTGGACTTCCAAATGGGATTGATTTGGCCTACGATGGTCTAGAATTGATTATTGAATAAATATAAATTTACCCATTGCGGTTTCTGAACCATCTTGGTTAATTCCAAATACGAAAAATACGCCGCTATTGGGTCTGCTGCCATCTAATCTGTATCCATTCCAAACGGCTTTACCACCATTTGCCTTGGTTTGATAAATTAATTTACCTTGGGCATCGGCAATTCTAATTTCAGCGTTATTTGCTAATCCTTCAATTGTAATTTGACCATTATATTTTGGAGGGACAGGATTCGGATAAACCAATATTTCACCAAAGCTCTCTGACGCAACGTTGGCGTCATTTCTGTATGAAACAATTCCTTTGTCGGTGCCTATGAAAATCTCTCCAGATTCATCAATTTGTCCCAAACAGACGAGAGAGTTCGATAAAAGTGGGCTGTTTTCATAAGTATAATGTTTTAATACTTTTTGACCGTATTCATCAACCAAAAACAATCCATTTGTTGTGGCAAACCATTTTCTATTACCCCCATCTATCAAAATATCTTTTATGGTTTCTTCACCCATCAAATAACCAGTTGAACCGTCTTGTTCAACAATAAATCTATCAAATTTTGGGCTCGTGAATAAACTGGTTGAGCCTGTGTAAATATTTAAACCCTGCAATGTACCAATCCATACGTAACCGTTTTTATCACATTCAATCGATAAAACCTCTCCTGAAACTAATCCGTTGTTTTGAGAAATAAAGATTGATTTATTATCAGCATTGTTATCGAGCTTGCCCTCATCAAAAACGATAATTCCATTGTTAACAATTAGCCATTTTCTGTTATTGGCATCAATGCTAATTCCTTTGATATCTGTGGTGCTGTTAAAGTCAAATTTATACCATTTGCCAGATGGAGTGACGCATAATAGCGGATTTGAAGCGCCATAATTAACAATCCACAAATTGCGCTTTGAATCTTCTGCTATCCCTCCAATTTTAATAAAGTTATCACCAGGATTTCTTTCTAAAGGAGTATTTGATTCGTCCCACTTGCCAATAATTTCTTCTCCCTTAATAATAAGAATCCCATTTGTGTGGGTAGCTGCAAAATATGTGTTATTGGCTTTTCTGTGGCAAACAAATGTGAAATCATACATGTTTGAATTTAGCGGAGAAGTTATATTACTTTTCCAGCTTCTTTCTTGGTTATATATGTAAAAGCCCGAGTTATTATATGCATTTCCAAATGTATTAGATAAGCCGCCACCAGCACACAAAATCTGATCACCATCTTTAGTCATTTTGAAAATAGAAGTGTTGGAAGGTCCATTCGGCATAAATGAATAGTCCATTACTGGGTCTTTTTTGATTACTCCAGGACCAATACCGGTGCAGAACCAATAAATACCATCTTTAAATTGGGTGGCTCCAACTACCAAATTGATATTTTCATAAGTTTTTCCTGCATTGTTAAGGGTTGTTATTTTGCCCTTTCTAACAATATGCAATCCAAATTGATTATTGAAAATACGTGCAGTATTAACGCGATTTGTATCAAAAGTAGTTATTTTACCTTTTGAATATATTTTAATATTGAATTCTGTTTCAAAGAAAACACTGTCGGTAAAGGCAGTTAATTGATAGCAATCAATACCCGAATACACATAGTGCCACTGGTTGAAGTCATTTAAATTTACTGTATTGCTATATGCTGCTGCCAATATTCCATCTACTGTAGATATATAGATTGAGTCCTTTTTGATACATGATGATAATACCCTAATGGCAGCACCACCGTTACCAATAGAAGTATAACTGTCTTTAATTTCTTTTTTATCCAAATCAATAATCAACAATCCAAAGTTAGTAGATACCAAAGCTTCTCGGTTGTTAAAAGTAACGTGATTGATTCGTTTGTCACCTTGTAAGAATTTGGAATAAAATCCTGGAATATTTACAATTTTATTGTCGTTAATGAGTAAGTCAATACTTCCATCTAAATAACCAATGAAAAGGGTATTGCTGGTCTGATTAAAACAAAGTTGGCTAATTTCTCCTCCATGAAATCCATCAGTACGGAGTAATTTTGTCATTTCTCCAGTATTCGTGGTTCTCCAAAATCCTTGGTCGGTTGAAGCATAAACAAAATTATTTGTTGCTTCACAAAAAACTGCGTCTTTATAGGTAAAATGAGTTCTCCATTTTCCAGTGGGAATTCCATTCTGCGCAAAGCAAACTGAAACTAATAAAAGCGAAATTGAGAGAATTACATTTTTCATTGTAGATTAATTAAATGTATATCTAAATTCTAAACCAAAATCGGTGAGGGATGTATAAAATTGCGTTGCAATTTTAGGATCCATAATTACCCTATTATAACGCAATGCAAAATTGACTTTTTGGTTAACTTGATACGTGATAGAAGGTGTAATTCTAATATTTGTCATTCCTGCCGTGTATCTGTTTACGTTTACATCAATTTTCCGAATGATGGTAACATTATCGCTTATACTCACAGCCAAGTCAAATCTAAAATCGTTCGGCAAGAATATTTTCCTACCTCTTCTTTTGAATGGAAGGGTTAAACCAGTTACACGATATCCCGCGGTCATTTGAAATTCGTTTTGGCGCATTTCAGTTAAATTGAAACTGGCAGCAAATAATTTCAATATACGGCTTCTTTTATAATCAAATCCAATTGTCCAATTATTTTTCGTAGTAATATTGACACCAATCAATGGCATAAATCCTTCGCTAATTGTAACGTTTGCAATCTGGAATTGAGGGGTTAAGTCTTTTCCAATTGTTGGTGTTTCCAATTTATCAAATCTTAAATTTTGTGTAAAATCACCAACTGAATATTTACCGTTATAGGCGTGTTTGAAGTTTATGTTTGTGAATATTTTAGATAGGGCGTTGATTTTAGTTAGTCCATTATAAGTAATGTTCCAGTTTGGCATTGGAATACTTGGAAATGCACTCAAATTACTTAGTGCAGTTGTTCCAACATCTAGCTTGCTATAGGTTGCATAAAAAGAGCCAATTAAAACCTCTTGTGAGTTTTTACTATAACCTATAGGGAAACCTGTTTTTGGATCAATTTGGGTTGTTCCAATTCTGGTATCGTTTATTTGTAATCTATTTGCAATTGTGTATCTGTTATTTAAAAATTCATCAAATATTGGATTTGGGTGATTTTCGTTTTGATTGATATCATCAACAAAATGGGTGTTGAAAAACCAACCAGAAATATTATAAGTTCCATTTTGCGTTAAACCTTGATCCATCCAGTTAGTCCCGTCGTATTTGAAAACACTTTGTGTTCCTTTGGTTTCATTTCTAATGAAATCTAATCTTATTCTAAAGTCTTTAATAGGTTCCACCGTTACACTTCCTGAAATTGATTGGGTAAAGTTATGACGATAGAAATTAGCTTGACGTGTGTCTTTCATTAATCCGCCATTGCTAGCGAGTTTGTATCTAATGCTTTCATCTTGCATACCCACAACGAATCCAAGTCCTGGTTGTAAATGGGTAAAGTTCTGTCCAAAGTAATCGGGTCTAAATGCAAAACCTGGCAATTCAGTAGCTTGCTTTCTTTGAATATTTAGGTTTGCATTTTTAAACATGGTAATAAAATTACCAACCGCCATAATTACAGGATTTACTTTTGGTTTGGTATCTTTACCTTTTTCAATGGCACTTTCGAATTTGGGTCCATCTTCGTCTGGCGATAATTTTGGTTTTTCTTTCGTCTTATCGTTATTTCCTTTTCCTTTCGATTTGACTTTAGGTTTGTTGTAATCCTTCAACCAAGGAATCATCGAATAAAATTGAGTGAAGTTAAATTGTGAAGTAATATTGATGTCTTGGCTATTTTGAATTCTGTTACCTAATGTGGTAAAAGCCGGCGGTGCCTGATTCCACTCATAACTACCAATATATGAAGCAGAGCTCGAAATCCATTTCAAAAATCCAATTTTACTAAACGGCAGGGTATATGTAGCGTTCATGGTTTGGGTAAACCTAGATATTCTACCAAATCCTTTGAATTCGCTATATATGGAATCTTGTTTCTCTTTGGTGTTAATAGCTCCAAAAGGTTCCTGAATTCGTGCTTGAACGTTGGCCATGTAAGAAATGGTAATTGAATTCGTTAATGGCAAAGAGGCATTATAATTTCTGGTTAAAGTGAAGTTTTTATCGTATAACCTTGGATTAACTTGAATAAAGTTATTGTTATTTCTTGATTGAGATTCGCTGTACAATCGATTTAACTGCAATTGTGTATTGAAAGTACTAGGAATTAAATTGAAGTTGAAATCACGAATCAAAGCCAATGTATTTGATCTGAAAATTTTTGCAAATGGACGTATGAACTTTGCTGTTAAGTTATAATTGTACCCCAATGAAATTTGGGTCGTTTTATAAAATTGTTCTTCAATTTGTTGATTTCTTCTGTATGTATTGGTATAGCTGTAACTAGCATTGAAGTTAGAAATTCCCCAAGGCATTGCCTTTTTAGATTGATTACTTGCAACTTTAAAATTACTAATGTTAAAACTATAAAGGGAATTGTATTCTTCAGCTGCTTTTCTAACTTGATCTCTTACGGTTGCATTGGCAATATGCGTTAACATAGTTTCCAATTCCATATCGGGATTAAGCGGATTGAATTTTGGTCTTACAAAACTTTCAGACCATCCAATATACATTGGAATGGTAACGCCTGCTTTTGCCGGGAAGAATTTGCCAAGTTCTAAATTACTTGCAATGTCGTAATTGTAATTATTTGTTAAACTTCTATCATTTAATTTTTTATCTACGTCACCAAAGCCAATGGTCCTAATTGAACCTGCCATGTTTAATGTGCCAAAATCAGCTAGTTGGGTTTGAATATTGGCAAGCGCTGCCCAACCACCACCATTTGAAATATCTTTAACTCTTAATTCATTGGCCCATATTTCAAAGCACTGAGGTGTGTTTCCTTTATTTTTTACGCCAATCATCATCACTTTCAAATTGCTTAAATCTGGCAAACCCATCACGCTTACTTTGCCTTTATCTATGGCAGAAATGTAAGGAGCCGTCATTGGCCAATTTGCATTTTGTCTTTGTATTTTTAGGTCAAATAATTTTTGGAACTCGAGATCAATAAAGTTTTCATCGGGCCAAACAAGTTTATCGCTATTTGGTGAATTTGAATTTACATAACCTCTTGTCATTTTTAAAGGAATTTCATATTCGTAATAATTGCTCGTTAAATCTGTTCCAAAACGAATGAAAGCCGATGCTTCTCCATCGTCAATTGAATTTGGAACTGATTCTTCTGCATGAATGAATAATTGCATTCTCTTGTAATTGCGAATGTCGAAATTTGCAGTTTTAAAAGCGGCACGTCCCTCGCCAGGTTTTAAGTCACAAACTTTCAACGACAAAGATTGTTCGTTTTCCAAGACTGTGCCTAAACTTGCCATGTTTTGAACACGAACTACTCCTGGTGGTGTTACATATGCAATTGGTGAGCGTTTTCCATTCTCTTCCAAATTTACAGTGCTCACAATGAATTTTGTTCCATCATTAGGATCAGTTGGTACTATAATTCCCGGTGTTTTTAGCGCGTTTGTATAACGTCTCCAATCTGCTCTCACAAGATTGATATATCCCATTCTCAAAACAGCCGAATCTGTAAATCCGGTCATTATCATTCTCATGAAACGGATACTTTTGAAATCGGAAATATTTCCTACTGCTTTTTCAAACTGACGAATTGGGATTTTAAACTGATACCAGCGTATATTCTTATCCTGGCCATTTCTCAGTTTAACATTGTTGTTTACAATATCAGCAACATAATTTTTACCAATTTGCAATTCGGTGGCGCTAATTTTCATTTTATATTGAAAATAGTCTTCACTTTGATTCATTGTAAAATCTCTATTTACATCTTCAAAATCTGGGGTAGGAGATGAAGATTTTGGCATTCCAGAATATTGATTTGTGTATTTATCTGGATTTGAATTTCCCTCCATGCCCTGAAATCTTGCATAACGTTGAATGATATCGGCATCTGCAACGGTATATTTGTCTTCCAAATAATGAACAAAATTATCATTAGAAGGATCGTTCAGTGCGGATAGATATAATTTCGATGTTGGTCCAAAAGTGGATTTTAATTTTTGCAAATATCCGGTATCATAAAATATTTGTTCATTGGCGTCACTCAAACCATCAATACCTATGTCTTGTGTTTTTAATGTGGCTGGATTATTATCAAATGCAAAATTGATTTGAGGACTTGTTGGGATTATCCCAAAGACTGATGTATCCGTAGTGTTTATGTCATTAGAGGAAGTAGGCAAACCATTTTCAAATGATTTTCTGCGATCAGGCAAAATATCTTCACTCACATTACCAAAATGAAGCAACAATTCACCACTCAAATTTGGGTTGTTAATTAAAGGATCCATCATCCAAACCTCAACATAGTCTATGTTAGCCGCTTCAAAATCGTTTTGATCCACACGACGCATGATTCCAGCCCAGCTGTTTTTAGGATTTAATAATTTACCATCTGCGTCAATTTGAGTTGGGTCGGTATTGAAATTATACAATCCACGCAAATTTGGATTAAATGCCAAATCTAATGTTGGTAGGATGGTTGGTGTTCCTTGAGGGAAATTTCTTTGAGGGAAAACTTCTCGCTGATCAATTTGACGCATGTAAGGATTGCTCAAGATTTCATCTACCCTATTTTGGATATTACTTGGCATATCTGCATCTCTATAAAACAACTGATCAATTGTATAGAAGCTTAATTTCGCATGATTATTTAACCAATTGCGTTTATCTCCAAGTTGTGTGTTAGGGAATAGGTCAGGTTGTTTTTGAGGGATACTCGCCACTACCCAGTTATTCACTACTTTAAAGTCATTGGGTAGTTCTGCATTTTCAAAATCTTCTAGGTTTGAAACACCAGTTTGGTTTCCCTGTGATTTGAAAGCATGAGGAAAAACTTGGGCATATTCAGCATATGCTGTAATATTTGAAATCTCTTTGGTTTCTATAAATGGCAATTTGTCTACCAACTTTGTTATGAACCTAGATTTTGAATTATAAGCAAAATCGGCACCTATAATTGTGTTATATAGAGGCTCTTCATTGAAATTTGTTTTGGTAGTGAGTGGCCTTTCATACATGTGTAAAATTGTACCTCCCAATAACATATTTTTAGAAAACTTATGCTCAACCCTCGCACCAAGCAATGTCTTTTGTTGAATATTAAAGAAACTTTGACCATCGGCGCTTGCTCTAATTTCTGCACCACCTTGCAATAATCCTTGGTTAATGATTCTGACCCTTCCCATAGCATAGTCAACCTCGTAATCCATTCCTTCTTTTAAAGGACGGCCATTTGCTGTTACCCTTACAGAGCCTCGTTGCAAATTGGTTGTTCCTAAAAACATCTCAGCACCGTTTGAACTTTTATAACTTCCTTGAATAAGGAACTTATTGTGTTTTACATCTTGAGCAGCCAAGAATTTTGTTGAATCATAAATGGCATCGTAACAATAGAAATCGGCCAAATCTGATCGAGATTCGAATTTTTCCCTCAAATAATCTCCAAACGGTTCTGTTTCTGGGAAAATAATACGGGCAAATTGTGATTGAACGGTAATGCCCTCTATTGCATCAAAAACCCCATCTGGTTTGGCTTCTTGTTGACGGTTTAGTTTATCTAAACCCAATACACGAATTAAAGGAATTGCATTCTTTAAAGCGGGTAAATTTGCAGTACCAACAGGTATGTATCCATAATCTGCGCCGCTGGTATCATCAGCATATATTACATTTAGCTTGAAATCTTCTAAGGTTAACGTATATGTGTTTAAACTGTAAATATTCTTCATCATCAAACGCCACATTGGCAAACGCGTTCTGATGGTGTTGCCTTTTAGCATTTTTAAGTATAGTAATTTTTGATCGCCAGGAGGAATGTCTCTTGAAAATTCACCTACTTGATACGTTTTTCCGTTTAAAGTATATTCAAATGCAACGGCTAAAATTTCATCGTTATTTAAAGGTTGATTTAATGAAATAAAACCAAGTTGCGTATTCACAGTAAATTCATTGGTTTGAAGTTGACGTGCGTAGTTTAGTAAATCAAAATCAACGGTTTGTTCAAAATATGGAAATATTTTATATACCTCGTCAATGGCTGTACCTAACTTTCTTGTATCAACATTGTTTTCAATTGTGCTGTAGATTTTATTTGCATCGTTGCTGGCCGCAGGGTCTGGAACCCCATTCAATTGTTTTCTATAGGGATTCGCTTCTCCTAAATCTTGAAAAGCCAAAATATCTCTTGGGGTTTCAACATTGGCATTTTTATTGGTAACCCAAGCTTCAACTCTGTTAATGATAACACCACTCGCTACAATTGGTAAGTTTTCTAGTGATTTATTGTAATTTTCTTTAAAAAATTGTGCCAAGAAATAGTGTTTATTTTGGTCGTAATTGTCGGCGGTTATTTTGAACTCGTTCATTTGAGCTCCGCCCTTTAAAACGGTTTCAGTGCTTTGTCCCTTGTTCTGAGAAAAAACGGTTTTAACTGTAGTTTTACCAAATTGCATGCTATTGGCAAAACCAAACAATGTAGGAACAGGTTTTATTAATTGCGTAGGTAAATTCAAACTTACGTTTCCTACTTGAACATCTTTTAAAATTCCATCTGGTTTACCTTTCCAACCTAAGTTTGTTTGATTGTCAAAGTCAAATTGAGCCTCAGTATCGTAATTGATTCCAAGTTTTACGAATTCACCGATGCTTCCTCTTGCTGAAATTTGCAGTTGTTGGTCAAATACAGGAACAAAATACAATTGTTGTCGTTTGCTGAAATTAGGATTTCTAATTTCATTGATAGTTCCGCCGAGTTTTACCATTGCCGATCCACTCAACTGAAAATCAACTCCACCAGCTCCAAATATTTTAGAAATTGCTGGGTTGCTTAACTCTGCATTGATATAATTTGACAATCCCCCCTTAGTAGCAGCCTGAGAATAGTCTGTATTTTGGGTTTTTTTACGGTAATACTCGCTGTTTTTCTCCTTAGATTGAACTTGGAAATATTCGGTAACACTTAAAGATTCCCCCGTAGGATATGTGAGTGATCCAAGTTGCTTGAAAGATTCGTATCTATTGGTTTTTGAATTGTATTTCCATTCAACTTTTAATGGGTCATCTAAATCCACATTAGAGGAATTTTGTTTACTCTTATCTGGATTATTGGGTTTTGAGATTTTATATTTTACACCCGTAGTGTCATTTTGCCCCAATAAAGTATTTACTGCAAAATATGCAACAAATAATATTGCGATTTTTTGCAAAAATCGCAACAACCCAAAATTAAAAAATCCTTTAAATCGAAACTGATCGGTCATTCTTAGTCTTTTTTCTTGAGTAGTCTTTGTTTTATAGGCTGTTCAATTAAATATAATTTTGCAATTTACAATATTTTGAGTGAATTTTTGATTAATTCTTCAACGGTAGCCATGGCTCCAAGCTCTTTACTCACCTTAATAAGAGCTTTTTCAGCACCTGCTTTTTGATAACCTAAAATGGTCAAAGCGGTTAATGCTTCTGAAATTGCATCTAACTTACTCGGATCCAATAATGTACCCAGGCCTGTTTTCTTTCCACCTGTTAATTTATCCCTTAACTCTAATACAATGCGCTGCGCTGTTTTTTCACCAATTCCTTTAATACTTTTCAACAAACCAACGTTGCCATTCAAAATGGTAGATGTTATTGTTTCCGAATCTAAACTAGAAAGCATAATTAGGGCAGTGTTGTTTCCTACGCCACTTACCGAAGTTAATAATCGAAACATTTGTCGTTCATCGGGATGTGAAAATCCGTATAAAACAATACCCGTAGGATTTTGATTTTCAACCCTAAAAGTTTGTTCCATAAAAAGACGCACTTGTTTGCCACCTTTTATAGTTTCAAAAGTATGCAAACTAATGCTAGCAAGGTATCCAATTCCTTGATTATTAATAACTACGTGGGTTGGGGAAATCTGTTCAACTGTCCCTTCAATAAATTCGTACATAAAAACGGCTTAGGTATAACGCTTGCGACGTATAAAATAGTTTGCAATGCCCAAAATAAATATACTTAAAATCGGCAAAATCATAGAAAACCATTGCCAACTACTTTTTTCTGACTTTGATTTTTCAGGATCCAATAATCTCAAGGTTCTTTCTTTTGCACGAATTTCAATCAAACCGTTATTATCTATCAAATAATCAATACAGTTTAAAAGGAACTTTTTATTGGCAAAAGTGAACTGAGATATTTTATCATAACCTGTAGGGAAAAACTTACCACTGCTGCTAACTGGATTACGCGCAATGTCTCCATCTGCAATGACAATCATTTTGCTCTTTCCCTCTGCTACGAAAGGAATTTCGGTATATTTCTTCTGATATACAAATGGCGACTTAAACTGTCCCTCCAAAAGCAAACCTGCAGTTTTAACGCCTTGGTTTAATGTGGATCTGAATTGCGCATCTCTCGATTGTATATACACATTTTCTAAATTGATGGAAGCTGGAGTATTAATCACCTTTGAATATTGCGTACTGCTCAATAATGGAATTGCAGTTACGTCGGTTCTGATTTTCGGTTGTAAAGTTCCCGGAAATTGGCACCAAACTGTACCCATGTTTTTGCAAATGATATGGGGCATGTCTGTGGTACCAAATAATGGGAAATATGGGAAGTCTACCAACTCCATTCGCTTTCCCGCTGGAATTGGAATTTGATTGCATTTTAAATCCTCTAATAGGGTATTTTCTAGCCCTACGCCATATGTAAAAAGTGAAGCTATGATGTTTTCTAATCCATAATCATAGGCCAACACTTCTTTGTAATTTCTGAAACTATCAATTTCAATATTTACGGGGTCTACCAGCCAAAGGGCTTTTCCACCTTTCATGATGAATTGATCAATTAAATATAACTCCGTAGGAGAGTAATCTTTAATCGGTTTGATAATCATGATCATGTCGTTTAAATTTAATCGACGTTGTAAACTATTGACTAGAATTGTGCCTGCATTTTTAGGATCTTTCTCAAGGCTTTTGATAAAAGGTCGGGCAGATTCAGGATCATTGGTATTTAAATTGATGGCTGAAACTTGATAGTATTTACTTAATTCTGCCGCAAAACTCTCAACCCTTCCATCAAGCATTTCTCCACTACCGTCAATAACGGCAATATTTTTCATTTTTTCAGTTACAACTTGGCGCAAGCCATTTGCAATTTCGTATTCAATGTTGTCTATTGCACGTTGGATGTTTTCTTCTGGGGACTTTGCTACATCATAATCAAAGAAATTAATGGCAACTGTTTTTTTGTCGCTCATTAATTCTGCACCTGGAAGCAAGTATTTCATTTTTGTTTCATCGGGATTTTCACTGTCCATATCGCGAACAGGTTCAATACCCTTTTGAACGAAATCATCTAACAAAGCATCAAGCTCTTCTTTTTTTACTCCCTTAAAGGGATCAACAATTTCTATTTCTATTTTTTTGCCGCTGATTTCTCTGAATTCGTAGGCAATGTCGCGAATTTCAAGTTTTAATTGCTTGAATTTTGCCGACATATCTCCATCTAAATAGAGTTTGAAATAGATTTTATCCTTAACAATTTTCGCTAGGGATTTACTTGTTTCGCTTAGGGTATATCTTTTTTCTTTCGTTAAATCTATGCGTTTGTAATAGAGCGAACTCAGAATATTGCCCAAAATAATAAGCAAGAACAATACAGAAAAATTGATATACGATTGCAGTTTTTTATTTGTTTTGTTCATCACCATTTTCTGCTTTCAAATACAATTTTTGTTAAACCAAGAAATACTAAGATAAATCCCACAAAATAAATAACGTCTCTGGTATCAACCAAACCTCTACTTATTGAATCATAGTGGAATTCTAATCCAAACCATTCCAAACTCTTTCCAATAAAATTTAGCCAGGAAGCTTCACCTAGCATACTCAAAACTCCAAAAAAGAAGAAGTTCAAAAGCATAGAAGTAATCAAAGCTACAATTTGGTTGTCGGTAAGTGAGCTACTAAACATACCAATACTAGCATAACAGGCCGCAAGTAAAATGAGTCCGAAATAACTTCCAATGGTTGCCCCAATATCTACATTTCCAATAGGTGTTGCCAATTGATAAACCGCATAGAAGTAAAATAAGGTTGGCACTATTGCAATGGCAATTAAGGTAACCGATGCGAAAAACTTACCCGCAATAATAGCCGTATCTGTAATTGGTTTGGTGGTTAAAATCTCTAATGTTCCAAGTCGTTTTTCATCACTAATGCTTTTCATTGTGATGGCAGAAACCAAGAAAATTAATATGTATGGCGCAATTTCAAACATCACTTGCAAACTGGCAATCCCTAAGTCAAATACGTTGTTGCCTTTTATGATCCATAGAAACAATCCTGTTAAAATCAAGAAAACACCTATAACAATATAAGCAATGAAAGATCCGAGGAAACTTCTAATCTCTTTTTTAAATATGACCCACATTTGTTGTTAAATTTCTGAAGATATCTTCAAGTGAATTTTTATCTGTACTTAACTCTAAAATTTCTATATTGTTTGACAATGCAAATTGTGAAATTTGTTGACGCAACTGCGTATTGTTTGACTGAATTTTCCATGAATTTCCACCTTTGTTTTCGGCAGAAGTTACTCCTTCAATCTGAAGAATTTTAGCTTTTTCTAATTCTGAACTAAACTCAACCAATATAGAAATGAATGAACTGAAATTGGTTTTCAATAATCCAATGTTATCGTTAGCAATGATTTGGCCGCCATTGATAATAATGACCTTGCTGCACATTGCCTCAACTTCTTGCATTACATGTGTGCTAAGCATCACGGTTTTTTCTTTTCCAAGTTGGGTAATTACATTTCTCATGTCAATAACTTGATTCGGATCTAAACCACTCGTAGGTTCATCGAGAATAAGTACTTTAGGATTATGAATTAGCGCCTGCGCAAGTCCCACTCTTTGTCTGTAACCCTTAGAAAGCATGCCTATTTTTTTATGTCTTTCAGGGCCTAAATTGGTAATTTCGATTGCCATTTCAACACTTTTTTTAGCTGGCTTTATATTTGATAATTCAGCCATAAAGGTTAAGTATTCAGTTACATACATGTCTAAATACAGCGGATTGTGTTCGGGCAAATAACCTACAATTTTACGTACTTCAATACTATTTTCTACGAAGTCAATTCCACATACAGAACCGCCTCCTTCAGTAGGAGGAATAAATCCTGTTATCATTTTCATGGTGGTTGATTTTCCAGCTCCATTCGGGCCTAAAAAACCTACTACTTCACCTGTGCCAATTTCAAATGAAATGTTATTGACAGCAAGTTGTTTACCATAAATTTTAGTTAAATTATTTACAACAATACTCACGGTTATATTTTGCAAAAATACCGACTACAAATGAAATTCAACCAATATATGTTGAATAAAGTTCACTAACCATTAAACTGTAAAATCTACAGTACACCTTCTCATTACAGGGTATGCAAATGCATGGCGTCTTTTGGGTTTCTTTAATTTTGATTTGCCATGTTTGATTTTAGAATGAGGCTTGTGTGGCACATGACTGCGTTTTTTTAAAATACGACGCTTTCTGTTCTTGTATTTTAATTTAAATCGGTGTTTTTTTCCTTTTTTGAATTTAAATCGGCTATGTGAATTTGGTAAATGAAATGATTCTTGAGAAATTGAAAGTGTTTCAAATAAAAGGCTATCTCCTTTGAAATCAATGATATTTGCAGGATTAATTGGTCTGCCTAAAAACCTTGTTTCGAAGTGTAAATGTGGACCTGTGCTATGGCCAGTGCTTCCTCCGAGCCCAATAAGTTGACCTGCATTTACCAAATCGCCTGGCTTGGCTATTCTGTATGAAAGATGGCCATAAAGTGTTTCAAAACCATTGTAATGTCTCACAATAATGCAATTCCCATAACCTGAATACCAACGACTCATTCTAACAACACCATCAAAAGCTACCCTAACAGAATCGCCGGTTCTTAGTTGTAAATCTATTCCTTGATGGGGAACACCACCTCTCCATCCAAAGCCAGAATTAACCTTTCCAGAAATAGGTAAAGTGTATCCACAATCGGCATGAAGCAAAGTTACCGGTATTTCTCTATTTAATGTTTTAACATTGAATCGGTATGGGTCCAAAACGAGTGTATCCCAATTATAATAGAAATCAAATTCAGGATAAAAGCCTGGTAAAATGAGTGCATTTAATTCTAAAACATCTTCGGGCACTTCTCGATAAGTTGAATCACCAAAAATATTAAGTCCGTATGACTTAATGGCAAATAAGGCCAATACAAAAACAATAAGTTTATAATAACTGCGCGGCTCTCGTTTTAGCTTCATCTTTTTGTAGTTGTATTTTGAGCGCGTCCAATCCATCGAATCTTTGTTCTTCCCGCAAAAATTGTACCAAAAACAAGGTTATTTGTGTATTGTATATGTCTTTACTGAAGTCAAGAATATGGGCTTCAATGGTTTGGGATGTGCCATCAACAGTTGGTCGAACACCAATGTTGAGCATGATTTTATACTTGGTTTCTCCAATAAGTGTATAGCCAATGTAAACTCCGTTGGGAGGAATTAATTTGTAAGGTTCATCGATTAGAATATTTGCAGTGGGATATCCTAATTGACGACCAAGCTGTTTTCCTTGAACTACAGTTCCACTTAAAGTATACGGTCTGCCTAATAATTCATTTGCACTTGTTAGGTTGCCACTTGAAAGGGCTTTCCTAATTCTGGTGCTACTAACCGCAATCTCTTCAATTTCGGAAGCATCAATTTCTTTTACATCGAAATTAAATTCAGATGCCAAAGTGGTCAATTCTTGAAATCCACCTGATCTATTTTTGCCAAATCGGTGGTCATATCCCACAACCATGCATTGAACATTTAGTTTTTTTACCAGTATTTCATTTACGAATTCTCTGGGTGAAAATTGTGAAATTTCATGGGTAAATGACAGTACAAGTACATAATCAATTCCCATTTCCAAGATTTTTTTTGCCTTTTCTTCTATCGAAGACAACAGCTTAATGTTGGTATTTTGGGGGTCAACAACCAATCTTGGATGCGGGTGAAACGTAATTAATAAACTCGGTTTTTCGTATAAATTTGCCAAGTTAACTACTTGCTTAAGAACGTGTTGATGACCCAAATGAACGCCATCGAAAGTGCCTTGAGTAATCACAAAACCATTGTTTTGAGGGATGTTTTCAAGGTCAAAAATTAAGCCATTCATTCTGTGTGCAAAGTTCGTAATAAACCCTATTTTTGCAACTATGAGGATGAAGTTTCTGCAATTTATTTTATTAATTGGAATAATTGCCACTGGAAAAGCCCAAGTTGGAGGAACGGGAGTTTTTCAAATTTTGGAAGTTCCTTTGCATGCAAGATCTATGGCTTGGGGTGGTTATTTATTGGCTTCACCTACCTCAGATGTACAGTTTGCCTCAAATAATCCTGCGTTGTTAAATAAATCTTTGCACAACAATTATGGGGTAACTTACGGTAGTTTTTTACCCGGAGTTTCCAATGGCGGAGTTGGATATGCATACAACAAAGGAATTCACAATTTTTCTTTTCATGCGCAATACTTGGATTATGGCACAATGAAATCGTTTGATGATGGCGGCAATCCTTTAGGAACAGTATCTGCAAATGAAACCAAAATCACTTTGGGCTATTCAAGAGAAATTGCAGAAAGGATTACGGTTGGTGCTCAATTGGGTTTTGTTTACAGCGTTTTGGAACCTTATGTCTCAAATGGTATATTTTCTAATTTAGGAGCGCATTATAATTCTAAAGATACCTTGATTCAAATGGGATTGGTAGTTAAGAATATCGGATTTATGCTAAATGCATATAGAAATGCTTCACGCGAGTCTCTGCCTTTTAATATTCAATACGGAGTTTCAATCAAGCCGGCACATATGCCAGTTCGTTTTCAGATAATAGCACACACTTTACAGAAGTGGGATTTGACCTATACTCAATATTTGAAAACAGGAACAATGGATTTGAATGGACAAGAAGTTATTCCAGAGGAATCAAATTTCGGTGATAAATTATCTAGACATTTGGCTCTTGGAATGGAATTTATATTGGGTGAACATTTGGGCTTGTTGGTAGGGTACAACCATCAACGCAGGACGGAAATGGCTCCTGAAGCACAAAAAGGAATGGCAGGATTTGGATGGGGATTGAAATTTAAAGTTTATAAATTTCATATCACTTATGCGAGTTCATCTTATTTTCCAGGGTATAACTCAAACATGTTTTCCATTTCTTTGATACCCGCGTTTTTAAATTAATTTATGAAAAAAATCAATATTGCAATTGACGGATATAGCAGTTGTGGAAAAGGTACATTGGCAAAGCAAATTGCCCAATCATTGGGTTATGTATTTATTGATAGCGGTGCAATGTATAGAGCCGTTACTTTGTTTTTGTTGGAAAGCAATATAGATGTTGCCGACGAAATAGCGATTTTCAAAGCTTTAGACCAGATTAAACTTGAATTTCATCCCTCAAAAGAAAACAACAGATTTGAAATACATTTAAACGGAAGAAATGTTGAATCGCTGATACGTGAAATTCATATTGCGAATAAAGTAAGTTTCGTCGCGAAAATTTCTGCAGTTAGAACGAAACTGGTACAAATTCAACGGCAAATAGGTGAAAACAAAGGAGTGGTTATGGATGGTCGCGACATTGGTACGGTGGTATATCCAGATGCAGAACTTAAAATTTTCATGACGGCATCAAATGAGGTGAGGGCCCAGCGTAGATTCAAAGAAATGATTCAAGCCGGCAAAAATGTAACCATCGAAGAAGTTTCGGCAAATTTAATTGAACGCGATTCAATAGATTCTAGTCGTGATAACAGTCCCTTAACACTTAACGATAGTTATCATCTCCTTGATAATTCTCATATTACACCCAATCAGCAGTTCGAACTTGCAATGAGTTGGGTAAATGAATTGTTGGATTAAAATAGTTTGTCTAACTTTGCGGTAATGAGAAAGAAAATTGTTGCTGGAAATTGGAAGATGAATAAAACATTGGTTGAAAGCCAAGCATTGATTACTGAAATTAGAGGAATTGTTAGAGATGAGAATACCAATAAAGCGGAAGTAATTATTTGTCCTACTTTTTTGGCATTGCCTTCTGCATCAAAATTACTCGATGGAAGCTCTGTGAAATTGGGTGCTCAAAATTGTCATTTTGAAGAAAACGGCGCCTATACCGGAGAACTTTCAGCATCTATGTTAAGGTCTGTTGGTGTTTCTCATATTATAATTGGACATAGTGAGCGTCGTCAATATTTTCATGAATCAAATGAAACGCTTGCAAAAAAAACAACAGCAGTTATAAACCAAGGTTTAACCGTTTTGTTTTGCGTTGGCGAAACTTTGCAAGAAAGAGAATCGGGTTCTCATTTTGATATTATTAAATCTCAAATTTCTGAGGGACTTTTTCACCTTAGTGTAAAAGATATGTCGTTTGTAGTTGTTGCATATGAGCCAGTTTGGGCCATTGGAACGGGATTAACAGCAAGTTCTGAACAAGCTGAAGAAGTGCATGCTTTTATTCGCTCTTTGCTTACAGAAAAATTTGGTGAAGTTATTGCAGAAGAAATTTCTATTCTATATGGTGGAAGTGTAAAACCTGATAATGCAGCTGAATTGTTTTCGCAAAAGAATATTGATGGTGGATTAATTGGAGGCGCAGCTTTGAAAGCACGCGATTTCTTTGATATTATCAAAGCAATAAAATAAGCTTCCTTTTTTTACAGTACAATACTTTATTGTATTTTTACGTTTCTCTTAGGAGTTTTTCTATGATTAAATTAAAATTGTTTTTCTTATTGGTGCTTTTGTCACTCAGTAATGCTGCGTTTTCTCAAATTCGTAGTTTTAATTCTGATCCTACCATTTTTATGAAGGAATTGGAAGACCTTTTTAAAGGGGTTGATGATAAAGAAACCCTGCGAGATTTTGCTATTTTTAAAGAAAACTGGTTAAATGGTAAGTTCACACCGAACCAGCAAAAATTCATGATGCAGGTTTCAAATCAGATGTTAACTGATCAAATGCAAGTATTGCCTTATTTTAAATTGTTTTATGGTACTATTACCCGTTTTCTTGAAAGAAAAATGCCTGATAAAACACTTTCACAATGGCAGGGTATTGCAAAAACAATTTTGGCCAATTCATCTGAAGATTACCTCGAATTTCTAAAAACGACTGAACAATTATTTTCATCTAAAACTCTATTTATTAATGAAAATAAAAAATGGTATGTAGATACCAATAATTACGATATTAAACTTGTAAAAGGCAAAATAGCCATCGATTTTGGCGAAGTTACCTTAACTTGTAAATCACTGAGCGATAAACTCATTATTTCAAAAACCAAGGGGATATATTTTCCTGGTACAGCAATTTGGGAAGGGAAATACGGAAATACGGATTTTTCTAGAGCCATACCTGAAGATAAAACACTCATTAAATTTGGTAAGTACACCATAAATTTCAATAAAGCCGAATATCAGATTGATACCGTTACTTTGATATATCCAAAATATTTCAAAGAACCCATTTTAGGAAAGTTTTCTGATAAATTGATGTTTTCTCTAGATTCAAATACGGTGAAAACAGGTGGATATCCAAAATTCACTTCCTTCAATAACAATTTATTGGTTCGTGGTATTGTTGGTTCTGAGTCCTTTTTTAGGGGTGGATTCTCAATGAACGGCGGAGTAATCAACACCCAAACAGTAGATAATAAACCATCAATCATTGATATTTTTTACAAAGGTAAAAAGAAAGTTACCTTGAAAAGTACAGGATTTCGAATTGCAAAAGGAATAGCAAACTCACCGAATACAGAATTTACCTTATACCTCGATAGTGGAAAAAATATTAGCCATCCTGCGGTTCAAGTTTCGTTTGTATTTAAAGACAATCGATTAATCATCAACCGTGGAGATGAAGGATTGATGCGCACAGCGTTCAATGATGATTACCATAACATGAGTATCGACGTGGAACAAATTCGTTGGAAAATTGATGAGCCGTTTGTTGATTTTGATAATATCAATGACGACAAAGGGGTGAAGTTTGAGTCGAATGACTTCTTTCGCGATTTTATTTACGAAAAATGGCAAGGGCCTCTTCTGACCAATCCACTAGAAAAAATCAATGCCTATTATCTAAGAACTCCACCAGATCCAATTGCCGAAAGACTGGATAAAGAAATTAAAACATTGTATGTAAATCCAAAGAGAGATCAAGCCCTGATATCTGTGAAGTTGAAAGAGCTCAGTGAACGAAAAAATAATGCAAAAAGGTTAATCAATTTCAAAGAAAGAGGTACATTCCATTTGGATGATTATTGTGGATTTTTCAATTTAGAACCAACACATACCAAACATTTGTTTATTGATTTACATGATGCTGGATTTGTAAACTATAATTTCAAAACTGATAGCATTAAAATTAATCGGAAATTGTTCAAGTATAACTTGATGCATAAAAAAGCCATTGATTATGATGTAATTCGATTAAATTCAGTAATTGCGGCAAAGCCCAATGCAACTTTGAATTTACTCAGTAATGAAATGAATATTGAAGGGGTGAGATTTTCCTATTTTTCGGATTCTCAAAATGTAAGTGTGAGACCAACCGATCAAAATGTAGTGCTTACCCAGAATAGAAATCTTCGATTTGGGGGAATGGTGCGTGCGGGTCGTTTTGATTTTTATGGACAACGCTTCAATTTTTCGTATGAAAAATTTATCATTGACTTTGCCAATATCGATTCGATGCAAATGTTTTACCCTGATGAAAAAGGGGAACGATTGGTTCCAATTAAATCTGTTTTAAGAAATATTGGAGGGACATTATTCATTGACAAACCCAATAATAAATCGGGAAACATCAACTACCCTGAATATCCAATCTTTACGTCGAACAAGGGAAGTGATATTTTGTATGATAAATCAAGTATTCACGGCGGACAGTACAAAGGCGATGTATTCAAATTTGTGGTAGATCCGTTTACCATTGATAGTTTAGATAACTTTACCATTCAAGGTCTAAGGTTCGAAGGTGAATTTTTCTCTGATGGAATTTTTCCGGATTTTAGGCACTATGCTTATATTCAACCAGATTATTCTTTGGGATTTGTGAAAACGACGCCTCCCGGAGGTTATCCAATGTACAGAGGAAAAGGACATGGTGACATGACAATGAATTTGAGTGAAATGGGTTTTTATGGTGAAAACGGTGAAATCAAATATGAAACAAGTTCTACCAAGTTTACCAAAATTCTCTTATTGCTAAATGAAGCAAAGGGAGATATCAATTCTTATGATTTAAATCAAAATACCAAATATCCAGAAATTCATGCAGTTAACGCTTCATTGAATTGGAAACCTTATGATGACAAATACACCATTACCCAAGGAAAAACGCCAATAAAAATGTTCAATTTTGGGTATGATTTCTTTGGTAAAATTACCCAAAGTCCAACCAATGTAATTGGCGACGGTTTACTAAAGTGGGATTTGGCAACCTTTGGCAGCAAAGAAATGGTTTTTGCTCCTAAAAAGGCTAAGGCTGAAGTGGGTGAGTTAACCATTTTTGCATTGGATTCAACCAAAGTGGTATTTAATAGCAAAAATATTCATGGAACTATGGATTTCGCTACAAGAATGGGTGATTTTGCAACAAATGAAGTTGGGCAAATTACCAATTTCCCATTTAATAAATATCAAACCAATTTGAGTGATTACAAGTGGAACATGGATAAGAAAACCATTGAAGCAAAAGTTGGTCCCGGTATGGGAGGATTAACCCCAGAGTTTTTAAGTACCAATGTTACCCAAGATAGTTTGAAGTTTGAATCGCCAAAAGCAATTTATAATATGGAAGATTACACACTCAAAGCTGAGCAAGTTCCATATATTGACATTGCCGATTCTCGTTTGTTTTTGAAGGATGGAAAAGTGACCATTCGTGAAAATGCAAACATGGATACTTTGTTTGAAGCCAAATTAATTGCAAACAGAGATGATAAGTTCCATGAAATTTATAAACTTACAATTAAAGTTCTTGGAAAGAATAGGGTACATGGTTCTGGTTTTTATCAATACGTAGATAAACTTGCAAAACGTCAAGAATTTTTGTTGGATAGCGTAATTGTAAATAGAAAGAAACACGTTGAGGGAATTGGTGTTATTCAAGAAGAAAGAGGATTTACCTTAGATAAGAAAATTGGGTATAAAGGAATTGCCCAAATTGAAAGTAGTGAGCAATTGATTAAATTCTTAGGCTTTGTCAAACCATTGCACACATTTAAAAATGTATTGCCATCGGCTTGGGTGAGTTTCAGGGATTTTGTTGATCCAAAAGATGTGGTAATTCCATTATCAAATCCCCGTGATAGACTCAATACAAAGCAGTTTGTTGGTTTATACATTGCAAATGATTCCTCCCACGTTTATCCGTTGTTGTTTTCTGCAAGAAGACGATATAGCGACAATGATGTTTCCAACGATACTGGTATTTTGTATTACGACCATAAACTAGAAAGCTTTATGGTGGGAAGTGAAGACAAATTGAGAAATGGGGGTACCAAAGGGAGTTTCATTCAATTCAATGAAAAAGATCATACCATTCATGCCGAAGGTCCGATGGATTTTGGATTAGAATCTGAAAATATTAAATTCAAAAATGCAGGTCATGCAGACTTGAAAGCTAAAGACAGTACATTCTCCTTTAATTTGGCAATGATGCTTGATTTCCCTCTACATAAAGACTTTGTTGAATATTTGGTAAACAAAATCAATGAAGGTGGACCAGGTACAGTTGACTTGAATACCGATTTCTTTAAGGATGCGTTGGGAGAAATGATTGCTTCACCAAAGGTATTGCGGAATGCAATTTCGGGTATTGAAAAAAGCAACCAACTCAAAGGAAAGGATGAATGCGATTATACATTGGTAATGTCTGACGCAACATTCCGTTGGGACAACAAAATGAGGGGTATGTATTGCAATGACAATGTAATTATTGCAAGTATCGCAGGAACACCAATAAACAAAGAAGTAAAAGCAACCATGCTTTTGGAATCTAAACGATCTGGTGAAAATATGTTTATCTATTTAAACTATGGCGAAGATTTTGTGTTTTTCAACATTACCAAAAGCAAATGTGCGATTTATGCATCTGATCCTAAGTTAACAGAAATCTTGATTAACACTGCGAATAAGGTTAAAGCGAAAGACTTTTATATCATGCAAACCACCGAAAGAACTGTAGACAAGTTCTTGAAGAAAATTGAGCGTTAATTCGGGTAAACTACTTTAGTTAAAAACAATCCTTTTGCAGCTACTGAATTACCGGCATCAGATCTGGTTCCGGTTTTAAGTATGGTTTCAAATTCTTGAACAGACATTTTTCCTGTACCAATTAAAATACTAGTTCCAACCAAGGCCCTGACCATATTTCTGAGAAATCTGCTTGCAGAAATTTTGAATATGATTTGTGAACCCTGCTCAAACCAAATTGCCTCGTAAACATGGCAACGGTAATTGTCGGCAGGGGGTAACCCTTTGCAAAAGGCTTGAAATTCATTAGTGCCTATAAGGATTTTCGCTGCTTGATTCATGGCATCTAAATCCAGTTTTTTGATAAAAGTATACGAAAATCTATCTGTAAATGGATTCGGATTGGTTTCAATGAAGTACTGATATTCTCTTAACGTTGCATCGAAGCGGGCATGAAAATCATCATGGGTTTGAACACAATTTTTAATAGAAATACTTTTTGGCAACATGGCATTGAGTTTGTAAACAAATGCTTCGGGCAATGTCAACTCGTAATCAAAATGAGCGGTATATTCACTTGCGTGAACACCAGTATCTGTTCTACCACAACCCATGATTTCTATGGGCTGATTACAAATTTGAGAAAGTTTATCTTGAATTACCTCTTGGATAGTAATTCCATTTGGTTGAATTTGCCAACCATGAAAATCAGTGCCGTCGTATGATAAATCGAGGCGGTAACGCATTAAGCTAGGTTTTCAAATACAATGGCACAACCTTGACCAACGCCAATACACATTGTTGCCAAGCCATATTTTTTACCAGGGTGTTTTGCCATGTGGTGTATCAATGTAGCAGAAATTCTTGTGCCACTCGCACCCAATGGATGTCCGATTGCAATACTTCCACCGTTCAAATTCACTTTTGCTAAATCAACATTTAACAAATCTGCACTTGCCAATACTTGGGCTGCAAATGCTTCGTTTAATTCAAATACATCGATGTCGTTTACAGTTAATCCCGCTTTTTTAAGCGCTTTTTCTGTTGCTGGAACTGGGCCAATTCCCATAATTGAAGGATCAACACCAGCCGCACCGCAACTTACTATTCTAGCAATAGGTTTCAAGTTGAATTGTTTTACCATGCTTTCACTCGCCAAAATACAACAAGCGGCACCGTCGTTAATACCAGAAGAGTTACCGGCGGTAACTGATCCATTATCCTTAAAAGCAGGCTTTAAAGTGCTTAAAACATCAACAGTGCTTAATCTTGGATGTTCATCAATATGAAAGGAAGTGAATTGTCCTTTCTTTTGAGGGATCATAACCGGCACAATTTCATTTTCAAACAACAGGTGTTCCTGGGCATGTTGCCATTTTAATTGCGATTGATAAGCGAATTCGTCTTGACGGTCCCTCGTAATGTTGTATTTTTCTGCAACATTTTCTGCAGTTTCACCCATTGAATAAGGGTAGTATAATTTTGATAATGTTTTGTTCGTAAATCTCCAACCAATGGTGGTGTCATGAATTTCTGGAGTTCTGGAAAACGCAGATTCTGCTTTCGCCATCACGAAAGGTGCTCTGGTCATACTTTCTGTACCTCCAGCAATAATCAAATGTGCTTCTCCGCTTTTAATGGACATAAAACCATTCATCATGCTTTGTAAACCAGAAGCACAAAGTCTATTTACTGTGTATCCAGGAACACTTGTAGGAACACCAGCCAAAAGGCTCGCCATTCTTGCTACGTTTCTATTGTCTTCACCGGCTTGATTTGCAGCACCTAGAATTACTTCATCAACTTGCGTTAAATCAATAGATGGATTTCTTTCAATGAGTGCTTTAATAACAGTTGCCGCCAAATCGTCGGGACGAACAGATGCCAAAGCTCCACCAAATTTACCCACAGGGGTTCTAACAATATCAATCACATAAACAGCGTTCATACTGCAAAGTTAAGTGATTATTTTTTAACATTGCCTTGGACAATTGTTGTATGCCATGGCATTTTTAACGATCATTTTTATTTTGAGGGATATTTTTTATAATTTATTAAAATAAAATCCGATTTTTGAGTAAATATCCCTCATGAAAAAAATACACCTCATTTTTATTTTACTGATCTGCTCCAGTTTGCAAGGTCAAAATGTAAAAATTATTTTGAAGGATACTTTTAAATACAGAGATTTTGTATTTTATAATAAGGTTTATACCTATGAAAATAGTGAATTCGCAGACAAAAGAAAAATTGTAATTCTAAAGAATTTAAACAAGGAGAATGAAGATTTTTATTGGGGCGATACAATGAGAAGTCATTTGGAAATTGCAGATTTATGTGTTTCTGGTCCTTTTGATTTTGTGCTAAAAACCACTTTAGATCGCATTCGAGAATCTGTTTATCAAACACCTGACGATAAAAAGGCAACTACCTTTAACCAAGATTTTAAGCAGTATTGTAAAGAGATTGTTGATTCCAGCGCTTATTATGGATTTCAAGAATTTGAGCAGAGTTTGAAAGTCACTTCTGTTTTTAATAACTTTATTACAATTGGAAATAATAGTTACGAATTTTCAGGTGGTGCCCATCCAAACCATTATCACAACCATTTTGTGGTTGATTTACTTGATGGAAAATTGATTCAGTTCGGAGATGTTTTCCAATCGAAAACTAAAAATCAACTAAAAAGCCTTTTGAAATCAAAATTCATTTCTGTTTATGGAAAAGAAAGTTTGATCGAGCAATTTGAAATTGCAGAGAATTTTTCGATTGACAAAGACGGTATACATTTCTTGTACAACCCTTATGAAATAACACCTTATGCTTTGGGAGATCCAGAAATTACTATTTCATTTGCCCAGGCATTGCCTTTTTTAACTTCTAATTTCAAGAAAATTGTATTAACACATCTTAAATCACGGAAACCCAATACCAAAAGGAAAAAACAGTGAAATTCATTATATTTGTATTTTTAGAAAGCCATGAAAAGGAAGTTGTACAAGATAAGTTGCCTAATGTTGTCGGCCTTGCTTCCTATGTTAATGGTTGCCGAATTTATTGGGGTTCAAATTCAAAAGAAAAATTTCAAACAACAACTAATTCTGAATTCTCCTATACTTTACAAATTTCAAGAAACACTCTTCGTTTCAAATGATGACTATACGAATCAACATGTTGGAGATGAAATTGAATTAAATGGATATCGATATGATATTCTTTCTGTTTCAAAAGAAAAAGATGGTTATTATTTCAAAGTGTTCAATGATGTTATGGAGCAAAAATTCGAATCGCTGTTAACTCAGCAATCGAGTGAGAATCATCCTTCCAAAAATTCAAAGAAAAATTCAATTCAAAACATTCAACTTTTTGTGGTGTCAAACTTGGATTTTCAATATCCAGCAACACGAAGTATCAAAACATTTAGATTTTCAAATTCACGTTTGTTAAAGGGTTTTATGTCTAACCCGTTTTTGCCCCCAGAATTCTGTTAATTTTCTTATTGAAAAAACATGGATAGTTGCTTTCTAAAAAGCTTCTATTTGCATGCAATTAACAAAATTATGGGAATTGGGACAATCTTTTGTCCCTCAAAAAAACGAAATTTATGATAAAAAAAATAATGATTGCATTGGGGTTTCTGACCTTAATGTATATTCCTGTAAACGCTCAAGTAATAGATACGAGTGATGTTGAGTCATTTGATGAAATTTTGGTGTCAGCTCAAAGATTTGAGCAGAAAAGAAAAGATTCGCCAAGGCAAATTGAGGTACTGAGTTCTAAACGATTGTTGGAACTTCAACCAGCAACGCTTGGAGATGCACTCATTAACAGCGGCAAGGTGTTTGTTCAAAAAAGCCAGATGGGGGGAAGTAGTCCTATTTTAAGAGGTTTTGAAGCAAGCAGGGTACTCATGGTTGTTGACGGTGTTAGAATGAATAATGCAACATATAGGGCGGGCCATCTTCAAGATATTATTACCATTGATCCATTTGTTTTGGATAAAATGGAGGTAAATTTTGGTTCTGGTTCAACTTTGTTTGGTTCTGATGCACTTGGTGGCGTTTTATACTTTAAAACGAAAGAGGCAACCTTAGGTTCTAAGAAAATTAGTCCTTACACAAATCTACGTTATTTAAGTGCCAACGAAGGTGTCGTTTTGAATGGTGGGATTCAAGTTCAACTTCCCAAAATTGGATTGATATTGAATGCGACCTCTTCGAATTTTGGCGACTTAAGAATGGGTAAAAATAGTTACTACAAAGCCGATCCAAATTTTGGATTAATGCCAAAGTATGTAACACAAATGAATAATAAAGATACGGTAATAAATAATACTGATCGATATTTACAAAAGGGAACAGGATATAAACAGCTCGATTTATTTGGTAAGTTAACTATAAAAACTGGTCAGTTTTTACATACGTTGAGTTTTCAAAAATCATCGAGTGATTTGATTCCTAGATATGACAGAATTAGCGAGAATATAAATGGTGTTTTTTCTTATGGTCGGTGGGATTATACTCCACAAAATAGGGATTATCTTTCGTATCAGTTGAAATTTGGTTCAGAAAAACATTCAAATCGCTTTACCCTTGCTCAGCAAAATACTGAGGTTGGCAGAGTAACTCGGAACTATGGTTCAATTACTGAAAGAACGCAGTTAGATAATGTAAAAATGAACACAATTAACTTCGATAGACATGATGTTTTTGGAAGTTTTACGTTGAACTCAGGAATTGAATATGTAACGAATGATGTTACTAGCAGAGGTACTAATAAAAATATTACAGATAATTCAGTAACAACAACAAATGCTAGGTATTCTGATTCTGGAGCAAATACAAAATCTTGGGGTGTTTTTACTCAAGGTATCTATAATTTCAAATCAACCGGTACCGTATTGCAAGGAGGATTAAGAATTACAGGGTATGATTTGGTTGCGAATTTCTCAAAAACTAATCCTTGGAAATTGCCTTACAATAGTATTCAATTTTCAAATGTTGCGCCTAGTTTTGATTTTGGAATCACCCAAATGGTGTCTGAACATTTAATGGTGAAAGGAAGTGTGAATCAAGCTTTTAGAAACCCCAATGTAGATGATATGACAAAGGTTTTTGATTCCAAAAAAGGCGTTAAATTATTGGTTCCCAATGACCAATTACAACCTGAAATTAGTATCAGTGTTGATTTAGGTCTTGCTTATACTTTATCAAATAAATTCATGTTTGAAGCAGGAATTTTCAGTTCAAATGTCTCTAACTTATTGCTAGATCAAAAGGGAAGTTGGGGTGGTAAAGATTCAATGTTATACGATGGTGTGAACACTCCTGTATATCAAGTAACGAATGTAGCAATAGCGAATATTTCAGGTGCATATTTCAATGTGAAGTCTAGGTTATATAAAGAACTTTGGATGAATGCTTCAGCATCAACAACAAGCGGCACTTATCAAAAAGGTATAGATAGTTTGGCAAAGCCTTTAGATCATATTCCTCCATTATATGGTCAGGTTTCATTGAGATGGAATGGTAAATTTTGGTTTGCTGAAGCTCAGATGTTGTTCAATGGCAAAAAAGAAGCAAGAGATTATTCAAATAGTGGAGAAGATAATACAGATAAAAATCCGCCTATTGGAAATCCTGCTTGGCAAATTTATAATGTGCGCGGTGGATTTTCTCATAAAAGTGGTCTTTCAGTTCAAATAGCTTTAGAGAACTTGTTGGATTTAAGATATCGCTATTTTGCTTCTGGTGTCACCGCGGGTGGTAGAAGTTTAAGTTGTACTTTGTCGTATAAATTTTAATGAATTAATTTTCGTATTTTTGTACCTTTATGGGACGTATTTTCGAGAAAAGAAAGCACAAAATGTTTGCCCGATTCGATAGAATGGCAAAACAATTTACCAAGCTTGGAAAAGAAATTGCCATTGCTGTAAGATTGTCGGGTGAAAATCCTGACAACAATCCACGTTTGCGTATGGCTATGCAAAATGCCAAGAACGTGAACATGCCTAAAGATAGGGTAGATGCAGCAATCAAAAGAGCAAGTAGCAAAGCCGAAGGCAATTATGAAGAGGTGCGTTACGAAGGGTATGGTCCACACGCTGTTGCCATTTTGGTAGAAACAGCCACAGATAACACTACAAGAACCGTAGCCAACATTCGAATGCACTTTAATAAGGGTGGTGGAACCATGGGCAAAACAGGTTCTTTGGATTTTATGTTTTCTCGTAAAGGTGTATTTAAAATAGACGTTGCAAAATTGGCAGGAAGAGATCTTGAGGAGTTTGAATTTGAACTTATCGATTGCGGAATTGAAGATATTGCAATAGATGAAGACATGATTTATATCTACACTTCATTCACTGATTTTGGTTTAATGCAAAAAGGATTGGAAGATATGAAAATTGAAATTGCAAATGCAGAGTTGCAATACATTCCAAGTACGTTTGTAGACTTGCCTGAAGATCAAGCCAAAGAGGTTTTAGACCTTATTGAGCGCTTAGAAGGCGATGATGACGTTCAAAACGTGTA
Source organism: Flavobacteriales bacterium (assembly GCA_947487175.1). GTDB lineage: Bacteria > Bacteroidota > Bacteroidia > NS11-12g > UBA955 > VMCP01. The sequence continues at coordinate 50,626 of CANKVM010000005.1, forward strand.
TCACAACCTACAATAACCTACATTCGTTACATATAACAAAAAAGACCATCAATTTGATGGTCTTTTTTGTTTAAAATGGAATTCAAATCATCAATCGCATGTTGGGCACTTCAAAGAAAATTTCTCTTGAAATTGGGCCTTGACATAAATGTATTTTGAGGGATTGATTGGGTCGTTAGTTACGATTTCGCAACCGATTGTTTTTGCTCCATTTTTTGTAACGGTATCAAAAATTGCTTCCAAGGTTAATGTTTCTCCTGGAGCAATTGTTTTTTTGTGGTCTTTAAATCGCAAGCAAGGACAATCGGGCATGATTTGCTTAATTACCAGATCTTTTTTACCGTTGTTTTTAATGTCAAAATTGCAAAAAAGAAAATCACCAGATGTTTGAGGTCCAAAATCATGCATGGGTTTAGCAATTTCAATTTTAGGTTGTTTGGCGAGTTCCTTGGCTGAATATTTTGGAAAATATTGGCTTCTTTTGTAGGTAATGCTTAATGCCATTGCTGGAAGAACAACATTATCTGAGAAAATAGGAACTTGAAATGCCCCAAAGCCGTAACCTGGTGCTTTTTTTCCGTCGATTATAACTTTTATTTTCGCAAATTCGTTTGGTTCTAGAGAACTAGGGAAATCTAATATTTTGCAGTAAGAAGGGAAATCGTCTGGATTTATTGGTGTGAAGTTGGTTGTATATAAAGTTGTATTTGTAAGTTTTATATATTGTGAATCTAGGCTGTTATCGTAGAGGGGTTCAAAAATCACCGCTCCTTTTTCAAACACCAAACTACCAATGGACTGCGGCGTAGGTGCTCCAATAAATGTAGATTTTGGACGAATCACATTTCCCTCAATATCTAAATAGACGAAAGGAGTTTTGGGTACGTTTGTATAAACTGTAACCGTTTTGTGAAATTGCCCCAAATGGTTGGAGGTTTCGTAACGGGTTTCAACATATCCTTTTCCTCCAGGGGGTATAGAATCAAGTGTCCATGAGGGACTTGTACAGCCGCAAGAGGATTCAACTTTATTAATAAAGAGTGGAGCATCGCCTGTATTGGTAAAAGAAAATCGGTAGGAAGCAAAGTTCATTGTTTCATCTAATTCGCCGTAATTATGTTTTTTAGTATCAAAAGAAATATCTGCTCCCAATTTGATTTTGGGTATATTGTTCTTTTTTGTTTGAGCTGCCAGAGCAATGGAGGAAAGGGTAAAAAGGATAAATAGAGAATTTTTAAATAGGGTATTTGGGGATTTGTTCATAAAGAATATAATGTGTTTACAAAAGACGTAAAAATTGGGGAAATGGTTGCACAAAATGCGTTGTTTTTTTACGACAGTGATCAATTTTGTATTAAAAATGTGGGTAATGTGATTGTTTTGAATAGAAAGGTGGTATTTGAAGCAGTGTGTAATGTCTTTAATAACAAGGCAGAAGCATGAAATATGATATTTTTTACATTTTTTTATAGCATGTGTTGATTTTTCGAAATAAAAGCCTTAATTTTGCCGTCCTTTTTGGGAAAAAATATGCCTACTATTCAACAGTTAATTAGAAAGGGTCGTCAGGAGATTACCGTTAAAAGTAAGTCTCCAGCACTAGATTCTTGTCCACAGCGTAGAGGAGTTTGTACTCGTGTATATACTACAACACCGAAGAAGCCAAACTCGGCTTTACGTAAGGTTGCACGTGTTCGTTTGACAAATGGAAAAGAGGTGAATGCCTATATTCCAGGAGAAGGACACAACTTGCAAGAACACAGTATTGTATTGGTACGTGGCGGCAGAGTAAAAGATTTACCTGGTGTGCGTTATCACATTGTAAGAGGAGCATTAGATACTGCCGGTGTTGAGGGAAGAAATCAACGTCGTAGTAAATACGGAACCAAGAAGCCTAAGAAAAAATAATTGATTTAAGGACATGAGAAAGTCGCGCGCTAAAAAACGCATATTGCTACCAGATCCAAAATTTAACGAAATTTTGGTAACCCGTTTCGTAAACGGAATGATGTACGACGGTAAAAAGTCTGTTGCATTGAATATTTTCTATGATGCAATTGATATTGTAGCAAAGAAATTAACAGAAGAGCCAGGTATTGAATCTTGGAAGAAGGCTTTAAATAATGTAATGCCTGCCGTAGAAGTAAAAGCACGTCGTGTTGGTGGTTCTACATTCCAAATCCCTACTGAAGTTCCACAGAGAAGAAAAGTCGCTATGGGAATGAAGTGGATGATTGGATACGCAAGAAAAAGAAATGAAAAATCAATGGCTGAGAAATTGGCTGGTGAAATCGTAGCAGCAGCTAAAAATGAAGGTTCTTCAGTTAAGAAAAAAGAAGATACCCACAAAATGGCAGAAGCAAACAAAGCATTCTCGCACTTTAGAGCATAATAAGAAGTAAAGACGAAAATGGCACGTGATTTAAATTTTACTAGAAACATTGGTATTGCAGCTCACATTGATGCAGGTAAAACTACCACAACTGAACGTATATTGTATTATGCAGGTGTAAATCACAAAATTGGTGAGGTACATGATGGTGCAGCTACAATGGACTGGATGGCACAGGAGCAAGAAAGAGGTATTACAATTACTTCTGCTGCTACTACTGTATTCTGGAAATATAAAGAAAATAATTACCACATTAATATTATTGACACACCGGGTCACGTAGATTTTACTGTAGAGGTAAATCGTTCATTGCGTGTATTGGATGGGTTGGTTTTCTTGTTTAGTTCTGTTGATGGTGTTGAACCACAATCAGAAACAAACTGGCGTTTGGCAAACAATTATAATGTTGCCCGTATTGGTTTCGTTAATAAAATGGACCGTGCAGGGGCTGACTTTTTAAATGTTGTGAAACAAGTGAAAACAATGTTAGGATCGCATGCAGTTCCATTGCAGTTACCAATTGGTGCTGAAGATCAGTTCAAGGGAGTAGTTGATTTGATCAACTTCCGTGGAATGATATGGAATGAGCATGATTCTGGAATGACATACGAAACTATTGACGTTCCTGCCGATTTAGTTGAAGAAGCTACTTATTGGAGAGAGCAACTTTTAGAAGCTGTTTCTGAGTATGATGACAAATTGTTGGAGAAATTCTTCGAAGATCCTGCTTCTATTACAGAAGCTGAAATCTTGGCTGCACTTCGTCCTGCTGTTATTGATATGAAAATTGTACCAATGATGTGTGGATCATCTTTCAAAAACAAAGGTGTTCAAACAATGTTGGATATGGTAAT